>NZ_JAGYFX010000006.1:0-118861 GCF_019946615.1 Pseudomonas sp. BF-R-01 | reverse complement strand
GGGTCAGCGACACATGTATCGCCTGATAGGACGCCATCGCCGGCAAGCCGGCTCCTACAGGGGTTGTGTCTGGCCGAAGAGCAGGCATAAAAAAGGGCCCCTTGAAGGAGCCCCTGGGCCGAAGCCCGCCGCCCGGATGGGGCGTGCGTGGTAAGTCGTTACGTAATCAGGTTGTCGTGTCGGAGTGTGTGCCCTGTGTTAGCCGACGGCGTGAAGTTCGTTGAGTCTATGGATTCCCGCAGTGCCGGTCATACCGTCCCAGTTGTCGCCGCGTCCTTCTCGCCAGCCGTTAATCCAGGCTTGGCGTACTGACGGTAGAGTAAATGGGCAAAGCTCACGGGATTTGCCACCAACGCCATATTGATATCCGCGCAAAAATGCTCTTTCCAACGGATCACGCTTAAGTCTTCTCATAGGGTGTTGCCCTCACTTGTTGACTGTATGTATCGCGTTGACCTCAATCGAGGTCTGGCAGAAATGTCTGCCGTTGGGGGGCTCGCTGCCGGCGTGGCGAGCCAAGGTGTTGACGTCCGTTGTGGCGCCAACCTGTATTGAGTTCTAACCAATGCGTCACATCGAGGGAATGATCGTTTTGTCATAAGGACGTAACCATAAAGATGCTATGGCCATAAGTAACACGATGTTTGTCCCGTGTTTATTAGCCAAAGCCCTGTATGATCGGCCCCCCGCAGGATGATGGGGTTAATCCTTTAGTGAGAATGCCTCGCGTTGGTCTCGGGCATTATTCGACGAAGGGTCGAGTTATGACATTTTGTTGCATCAACTTTTTTATCTGCCCGTGCATCTAAGCTCTTCTAACCTGAGCAGCACGGGTGGGACGGCACACCTTCGTGCCACGCGGGCGCTCTTTTAGAAAAGCGCCTGATTGAAAACCGGGCCGGCAATGCGTTGTCGGTTCACTTAGCCAAAGGCTCTGAAATTCCAATGTCCGATCAATTCGAAATCTTCCTCACTTGCCCCAAAGGCCTCGAAGGCCTGCTCATCGAGGAAGCCGTCGGGCTTGGCCTTGAAGAAGCGCGTGAGCACACCTCTGCCGTGCGCGGCATGGCGACCATGGAAACCGCTTATCGCCTGTGCCTGTGGTCGCGTCTGGCGAACCGGGTGCTGCTGGTGCTCAAGCGTTTCCCGATGAAGGACGCCGAAGACCTGTATCACGGCGTGCTCGATATCGAGTGGCAAGACCACATGCTCAACGACGGCACCCTGGCCGTCGAGTTCAGCGGTCACGGTTCGGGCATCGATAACACGCACTTCGGCGCCCTGAAAGTCAAAGACGCCATCGTCGACAAACTGCGTACCCCGCAGGGCGACCGTCCGTCCATCGACAAGCTCAACCCGGACCTGCGCATTCACCTGCGCCTGGACCGTGGCGAAGCGATCCTGTCCCTCGACCTCTCCGGGCACAGCCTGCACCAGCGCGGTTACCGCCTGCAGCAAGGCGCGGCGCCGCTGAAGGAAAACCTCGCGGCCGCCATCCTGATCCGTTCCGGCTGGCCGCGCATTGCTGCCGACGGCGGCGCGCTGGCTGACCCGATGTGCGGTGTTGGTACGTTCCTCGTCGAAGCGGCGATGATCGCCGCCGATATGGCACCGAACCTGCGTCGCGAGCAGTGGGGCTTCACCGCGTGGCTTGGCCACGTGCCGGCGCTGTGGAAAAAACTTCACGAAGAAGCCACCGAGCGCGCTGCGGCCGGTCTGGCCAAGCCACCGCTGTGGATTCGCGGTTACGAAGCCGACCCGCGCCTGATTCAACCGGGCCGCAACAACGTCGAGCGTGCCGGCCTGAGCGAGTGGATCAAGATCTACCAGGGCGAAGTCGGCACCTTCGAGCCGCGTCCGGACCAGAACCAGAAAGGTCTGGTGATCTGCAACCCACCGTACGGCGAGCGTCTGGGCGACGAGGCGAGCTTGCTCTACCTCTACCAGAACCTCGGCGAGCGTCTGCGTCAGGCCTGCCTGAACTGGGAAGCGGCGGTGTTCACCGGCGCGCCGGACCTGGGCAAGCGCATGGGCATCCGCAGCCACAAACAGTATTCGTTCTGGAACGGCGCGTTGCCGTGCAAGCTGCTGCTGATCAAGGTCACGCCGGATCAGTTCGTCACCGGCGAGCGTCGCACCCCGGAACAGCGTCAGGTCGAGCGCGAACAGGCGGAATACGATCAGGCGCCGAACGAGCCGCAGGAACGCCAGTACAACAAAAACGGTAACCCGATCAAACCGGCCGCGGCACCCGCTCCGGTGATCGAGCAACCGCGTTTGAGCGAAGGCGGGCAAATGTTTGCCAACCGCCTGCAAAAGAACCTCAAGGCGCTGGGCAAGTGGGTCAAGCGTGAAGGCATCGACTGCTATCGCGTCTACGATGCCGACATGCCGGAATACTCGATGGCCATCGACCTGTATCAGGATTGGGTCCACGTCCAGGAATACGCCGCGCCGAAATCCATCGACCCGGAAAAAGCCTCGGCGCGCATGTTCGATGCTCTGGCAGCCATTCCACAGGCGTTGAACATCGACAAGAACCGCGTAGTGGTCAAGCGTCGCGAGCGTCAGAGCGGCACCAAGCAGTACGAACGCCAGGCGGCGCAAGGCAAGTTCGTCGAGGTCAACGAAGGCGGCGTGAAGCTGCTGGTCAACCTCACCGACTACCTCGACACCGGGCTGTTCCTCGACCACCGGCCAATGCGCATGCGCATCCAGAAAGAGGCGGCCGGCAAGCGCTTCCTCAATCTGTATTGCTACACCGCGACGGCCAGCGTCCACGCAGCCAAGGGCGGCGCGCGCAGCACCACCAGCGTCGACTTGTCGAAAACCTACCTCGACTGGGCGCGTCGCAACCTGTCGCTGAACGGTTTCTCCGACAAGAACCGTCTGGAGCAGAGCGACGTGATGGTCTGGCTGGATGCCTGCCGTGACGAGTTCGACCTGATCTTCATCGACCCGCCGACCTTCTCCAACTCCAAGCGCATGGAAGGGATCTTCGACGTGCAGCGCGATCAGGTGCAGTTGATCGACCTGGCCATGGCGCGACTGGCGCCGGGTGGCGTGTTGTACTTCTCCAACAACTTCCGCAAGTTCGCGCTCGAGGAAAACCTCACCGAGCGTTACGCGGTCGAGGAGATCACGACCCAGACCATCGATCCGGACTTCGCCCGCAACGGCAAGATCCACCGGGCCTGGAAAATCACTGCGCGTTGACAGTTTTTTGCATTGGATCCACAGAGCCTTGATTTTTAAAGGCTCTTGGCTTCTTTCAGTGCTGGTCAAATTGATGGCTAATAGCTATAACTCATCGCATGGCCAATGGGCTTTTCCGGCACCTGGCGTTTTGAGTTGCCTCTATGTCGTTGCACGCCGTGCGCCCAAAGATCCTGGGTTTTATCAGTGAAGACGTCTCGGCCTGGCTGGTCGCGCTGTTTGTATTGGTCGTCGGCGGGGTTCTCACCGGGTTGCTCGCCTGGTCGACCCTGAATCTGTTTCACCAACAATTGCGGCAACGTTTCCAACTGCTGGCCAGTGAACGTTACAGCCGTATCGAAGAACGCTTCGAAGATCAGGAGCAGCGCCTCGATGGCCTGCGCCGGTTCTTTGTCAATTCCGATTCGGTTGCCCGCGAGGAATTCGACGGTTACACCCAACCTTTGCTGCACCGGACTCAGGCCTATTCGTTCGCCCTGCGGGTCAGCCGTGCCGAGCGGGCGGAGTTTGAGCGTCGGGTGCGGAAAGAGGGGGTACCCGATTTCAACATTCGTGAGCTCAATGCCGACGGTCAGCTGCAATTGGCGGCGGAGCGCGATGAGTATGTCGCGGTGCTGTACAGCCAGACCCAGAGCAAGCTCGGCTCACCGTTGGGCTACGATCTGGCCGCGCAGCCCCTGCGCCGTGCCACCCTGGACCGGGCGGACCAGCATGGCCAGATGGCGGTGTCGCAGCCGATGCATCTTGTCGCTATCGAGCCGGCTTATGCACGGGGCGTGTTGCTGGTGGCGCCGGTCATGCCACGCAAAAGTCCAGACACGAAACCTTACGGTTATGTGATGGCGGTGATCAGCATGCGGCAGTTGCTGGCCGATGGCTTGCCGGAAGCGGGCCGTGATTATCTGTCAGTGCGAATCCTCGACCTGTCCATCGACGATCAGCACGAAGTGCTTTACGAATCGCCCAACGGCCCTGCCGTCAGTGAGTTGTCCGCGACCCGGCTGCTGCGGCTGGCCGACCATGACTATCAGGTCGACATCCAGCCCAGCGAGGCCTTCCTGCAAGCCAACCACTCTTCGGTCAGCAGCCTGGTGGTGCTGGGCGGGTTGCTCAGTCTGCTGCTCAGCTCACTGCTTTATGTGTTGGTCAGTCAGCGGCAACGTGCGCTGAAAATGGTCGAGCAGCGGACCCAGGAGTTGCGCGCCCGAGAGCAGGAGCTGCGCGGTACCCATGGTCAACTGCGTGGCGTATTGAATGCCGCGACCCAGGTGGCGATCATCGCCACCGACCTGCGCGGCGTCATCAGCACGTTCAACGCCGGGGCGGAGCAGATGCTCGGCTACTCAAGCGTGGAAGTGGTGGGGCACATGACCCTGGAAAACCTGCACCTGCCCCGGGAACTTGCCGCGCGTTCGGCCGAGTTGAGTGCACGTTATGGCAAACCGATTCCGACCTGCCAGGCGATGTTGGTCGAGGGCGGCGAGGAGGGCGGTCACGAGGCGCGGGAGTGGACGCTGGTGCGTGGCGATGGCAGCCATTTGACGGTGAACATGCTGGCGACCCCGGTGCTCGACGAGCAAGGTTTGTGGGTCGGGCACCTGGCGATCTGCATCGACGTCACCGAGCGCAAGCGCGTGTATGAAGCGCTCGCCGCACGGGATTTGCTCTTGAAGAAACTCAGCGCCCATGTGCCCGGCGGGATTTACCAGTTCAAGATGGAATTCGACGGGCGCTTCAGTGTGATCTACGCCAGCGACGGCATCCGCGATATCTACGAGCTCGAGCCGGATGTCTTGTTGCTCAATGCCGAAGCGATTTTCACCCGGATTCACCCCCAGGACACCACCCGGGTCCGCGCTTCGATCCGGGCGTCGGCGGACACGCTCAGCCCGTGGCGCGAAGAGTACCGCGTGCAGTTGCCAACGCGAGGGGTACGCTGGGTCCGTGGCGAAGCGACCCCGGAGGAACTGCCCGGCGGCGGCGTGCTCTGGCATGGCTATATCTCGGACATCTCCGACCTCAAGCGCGTCGAAGAAGAGCTGCGGGCGCTGTCGATCACCGACTCGCTGACCGGGATCCACAACCGGCGCTACTTCCAGGAGCGCCTGACCACCGAGATGGTTCGTGTGGAACGCGGTGGCGGCGAGTTGTCGGTGATCATGCTCGACATCGACCATTTCAAACGCATCAATGACCAGCATGGCCACGCCGTGGGTGATCGGGTGTTGCAGGCGGTGTGCGAGCGCATCGGCAATCGCCTGCGTCGCACCGATGTGTTCTGTCGCCTGGGCGGTGAAGAGTTCATGGTGCTCTGCCCGGACATCGATGGCGAACAAGCCTATGGGCTGGCGCTGGAGTTGTGGCAGGGCTTGCGCAGTTCACCGATCGACGATGTCGGGGTCGTCACGGCGAGTTTCGGCATTGCCAGTTGGCGCGTCGACGAGGGCGCGGATGCGTTGCTGCTGCGGGCGGACTCGGGGGTGTATGCGGCGAAACAGGCGGGACGGGATCGGGTTCAGGGGGAGTTGGGTTAAGTCGGGGCTACACACAACCCCCTGTGGGAGCTAGCCTGCTAGCGATAGCGGTGTGTCAGTCAATACATGTGCCGACTGACACACCGCTATCGCTAGCAGGCTAGCTCCCACATTGGATTTGAGGTGTGCTTACAACACTGAAGCGGTATCCGGCAGTTTCGGCTGGCGATACAGGTCCAGCAGCACCTGATCCAGCACCGACGATGCGCCAAACGGGGCCTTGTCGTTGAGGATCGCCACCACCGCCCAGGTGTTGCCATTGACGTCGCGGCTGAAGCCGGAGATCGCGCGGACGGTGTTCAGGGTGCCGGTCTTGACGTGGGCTTCGCCGCGCATCGCGGTGGTCTTCAGGCGTTTGCGCATGGTGCCGTCGGTGCCGGCAATCGGCATCGAACTGATGAACTCGGCAGCGTACGGGCTATGCCACGCGGCTTGCAGCATCGCCGCCATTTCACGGGCGCTCACGCGTTCTGCGCGGGACAGGCCGGAACCGTTTTCCATCACCAGGTGCGGCGCGGTAATGCCTTTCTTCGCCAGCCACTGACGCACCACGCGCTGGGCCGCTTTTGCGTCATCGGCGTCGGCGTCGGTGCGGAATTTCTGGCCCAGGCTCAGGAACAGCTGCTGCGCCATGGTGTTGTTACTGTATTTATTGATGTCGCGGATGACTTCCGCCAGGTCCGGCGAGAAGGCGCGAGCCAGGACCTTGGCGTCTTTCGGCGTGGGCGCCAGAACGTCCCTGCCCTGAATGCTGCCGCCCAGTTCCTTCCAGATCGCCCGGACGGCACCGGCGGTGTACGTCGCGTGGTCGAGCAGCGACAGGTAAGTCTGCGAGCTGCAGCCGTCGCCCAACTGCCCGCCGACGGTCACGGTGACGCTGCCGTCGGCCTGGGTTACCGGGTTGTAACGCACGCCACCGGTGCATTGCTTGCCGTTGACGGCCTTGACCTGGTTTTCGATGCGGATGCTGGCAATCGGCGGCTCTACCGAGATCAGCACACGGCCGTTGTCGTTGCGCGCGACGAAGCGCAGGGCCTTGAGGTTGACCAGCAGCGAATCGGGTTTGACCAGGAACGGTTTGTTCTCGTCATTGCCGTCATCGTTGAACTCCGGCAGTTGCGGTTGCACGAAGAAGCCACGATCCAGCACCAGGTCGCCGGTGACTTGCGTCACGCCGTTGGCCCGCAGGTCGCGCATCAGCAGCCAGAGTTTTTCCATGTTCAGCTTCGGATCGCCGCCACCCTTGAGGTAGAGGTTGCCGTTGAGAATGCCGCCGCTGAGGGTGCCGTCGGTGTAGAACTCGGTTTTCCACTGGTGGTTCGGGCCGAGCATTTCCAGCGCTGCATAGGTGGTCACCAGTTTCATGGTGGACGCCGGGTTGACCGAAACGTCAGCGTTGAAAATGGTCGGGGTGCCAGGACCGTTGAGCGGGATCATCACCAGCGACAGGGCGTTGTCCTGCAGCTTGCTGGCCTTGAGGGCTTTTTCGACGTTGGGCGACAGCGCAGTGTTGATGGTGGCGGCGGAAACGGGGAGGGCCAGCGGGAGAAGAAGACTGGCCAGCAGCAGTGGACGCAAAGATTTGATCATCTGAAATAAAACCCTACAGCCGAGGGGAAAAAAGACGAGGGCATGAAGATAATTTCCCTCAGTGGTCATGAAAGTGTCGGCATTATGCCCCAAGGTGTAGCGGCTTGTGCCGTGCCCGCGCCTTCTAATCCGCTATTTTTTTACCGGCGGTAACGCGTTGCGCCCAGAGAGTCGGGCAATTGGCGGCTTAAACTGCTAAAGTGCCGCCCGTTATTACTTATGAGGATTGTTCCAATGGCGACTAACCGTTCCCAGCGTCTGCGCAAAAAACTGTGCGTCGATGAATTTCAAGAGCTGGGTTTCGAGCTGAACCTGGATTTCAAAGAAGATTTGGCTGATGAAGCCATTGATGCTTTCCTCGACGCGTTCCTGAAAGAAGCCATGGAAGCCAACGGTCTGGGCTATGTTGGCGGCGACGACTTCGGTCTGGTTTGCCTGCAGAAACGTGGCTCGGTGTCCGAAGAGCAGCGTGCAGCTGTTGAAGCCTGGCTCAAAGGCCGCAGCGAACTGACTGAAGTCACCGTCAGCCCGCTGATCGACGTCTGGTACCCGGAAAAGCCGATCAATCCGGTAGCTTGATGTCATAAAAGAAGCGGCGACCCAAGGGTCGCCGTTTTTTTATGCCTGTCAGAAACCACCGCCCGCTCCCCTGTGGGAGCGAGCCTGCTCGCGATGGACTTCAGAGCACCGCGGGGTATCAGATTCCCCGCGTAATCGTTAACGTCCATCGCGAGCAGGCTCGCTCCTACAGGGGACTGTGTGTATCAAGCAGCCTTGCGCCAATTCAGAATCACCAGCGTCAACACCCCCGCCACAATCCCCCAGAACGCCGAACCCACGGAAAACAGCGTCAACCCCGACGCCGTGACCATAAAGGTGATCAGCGCCGCTTCGCGTTCCTTCACTTCGGCCATCGCAATGCTCAAGCCATTGATGATCGAGCCGAACAACGCCAGCGCCGCAATCGACAGCACCAGTTCTTTGGGCAGCGCGGCAAACAACGCCGCCAGCGTCGCGCCGAATACCCCGGCGATCCCGTAGAAAACCCCGCACCACACGGCGGCCGTGTAACGCTTGTTGCGGTCTTCGTGGGCATGCGGCCCGGTGCAGATCGCCGCGCTGATGGCGGCCAGGTTGATCCCGTGGGAACCGAACGGCGCCAGCAGCAGCGAGGCGATGCCCGTCGTAGTAATCAGCGGCGAGGCCGGCACGGTGTAACCGTCGGCGCGCAGCACGGCAATGCCCGGCATGTTCTGCGAGGTCATCGCCACCACGAACAGCGGAATGCCGATGCTGATGGTCGCGGCCAGGGAGAAGTGCGGCGTGGTCCAGACCGGCGTCGCCACTTCCAGGTGAAACGCGCTGAAATCCAGCAGCCCCATGACCCCTGACAGCGCCGTACCGATCAGTAGCGCAGCGAGTACCGCGTAGCGCGGCGACAGGCGCTTGACCACCAGGTAGGTGAAAAACATACCCAGCACCAGCGCGGTGCGATGTTGAGCGGCGACGAAAATTTCGCTGCCGATCTTGAACAGAATCCCGGCCAGCAACGCGGCGGCCAATGAGGCTGGAATCTTCTTCACCAGGCGTTCGAAGCTGCCGGTCAAGCCACACACGGTGACCAGCACCGCGCAGGTCATGTAGGCGCCAATGGCTTCGCCGTAGCTCACGCCGCCCAGGCTGGTGATCAGCAACGCCGCGCCGGGTGTCGACCACGCGATGGTGATCGGCGTGCGATAACGCAGGGACAGGCCAATCGAACACACCGCCATGCCAATGGAAATCGCCCAGATCCACGACGAAATCTGCCCGCTGGTCAGGCCTGCCGCTTGCCCGGCCTGGAACATCAGCACCAGGGAGCTGGTGTAGCCGGTCATCATCGCGATGAACCCGGCGACGATGGCGGAAGGGGACGTGTCCGCCAATGGGCGGAGCTGCGTGTGCGTGGCGTCGTTCATGACAACGGTGTTCCTTAATACGTACGAAAATACCCAAAGCAACACAAAACCCAATGTAGGAGCGCATTGGGCTGCGGATTCTGCGGATAAGCCTAAACTCAAACGTAAGCAATCGTTGCGATACAGCAAAGGCGACAAACAGCCGTACAGTCGTGTTGCCACCATCCATTGTGTACAATCGCGGTGTTTTTTACGCGATACTTGCCAGCGACCCACTGTGCCGTATTACAGTCACGGTCAATTCGCCGCAGTTCTCCCGACTCGAGTGCCCATGAACGAACAGTTGCAACCCCTCAAGAAACAACCGCGAGCAGGCAAAGCCGGCCGCAGCGGTACCCAGGACGATATTGTCTACGCGCATATCTTCGAGGCCATCCTCGAACAGCGCCTGGCGCCCGGCACCAAGTTGAGCGAAGAAGCGCTGGGGGAAATTTTCGGGGTCAGTCGCACCATCATTCGCCGCGCGCTGTCGCGCCTGGCCCATGAAGGCGTCGTGCTGTTGCGGCCGAATCGCGGCGCCGTGGTTGCCAGCCCGAGTGTCGAGGAGGCGCGCCAGGTGTTCCTCGCCCGGCGTCTGGTCGAGCGCGCGATCACTGAACTGGCCGTGCAGCACGCCACCGCCGAGCAGATCGCCGAATTGCGGCAGATGGTCAACGACGAGCGCGACAGCTTCTCTCGTGGCGATCGCGGTGCCGGCATTCGTCTGTCGGGCGAATTCCACCTGAAACTGGCCGAAGCGGCGAAGAATGCACCGCTGATCAGCTTCCAGCGCAGCCTGGTGTCCCAGACTTCGTTGATCATCGCGCAGTACGAAAGCGGTAACCGTTCGCACTGTTCCTATGACGAACACACCCAACTGATCGACGCGATCGAAGCGCGCAACGGTGAGCTGGCGGTGAACCTGATGATGCATCACATGGACCACATCGACAGCAAACTCAACCTCGACGAAGAAAGCGCGTCGGATGATTTGCATGCGGTGTTCTCGCATTTGTTGCAGACCAAGAAGCCAGGGCGTTCGCCAGCGAAAATCTGATATACCGAGTTGCTGCCTTCGCGGGCAAGCCTCGCTCCTACGGGGTTTACGCTGTACCTGTAGGAGCGAGGCTTGCCCGCGAAGGCGACCTCAAGGCCAATAAAAATCCCCCGCAACCATCGATTGCGGGGGATTTTTTTATGCCCGAAAAACCCTATCGCTGATGCACCTGATTCCCCGCCGCATACGTCTGCAACACCGTCCGGTCATCCCCCAGCGTCATCAACACAAACAACGTCTCGGCAATGTTGTTCGCCTGCTTCAAGCGGTAGCTCAGCAACGGCGTGGCGTTGTAATCCAGCACCAGGAAGTCCGCGTCGGTGCCCGGTTGCAGTGTGCCGATCTTGTCTTCCAGCCGCAGTGCCCGTGCGCCGCCCAGCGTCGCCAGGTACAACGATTTGAACGGGCTCAGTCGTGCCCCTTGAAGTTGCATGACCTTGTACGCCTCGTTCAACGTTTGTAGCAGCGAGAAACTGGTGCCGCCACCCACATCGGTGCCGATGCCGACATTGAGTTTGTGCTTCTCGGCCATCGGCAGGTTGAACAGGCCGCTGCCGAGGAAGAAGTTCGAAGTCGGGCAGAACGAGATGGCCGAGCCGGTTTCTGCCAATCGCGCGCATTCGTCATCGCACAGGTGCACACCGTGGGCGAAGACCGAGCGCTCGCCGAGCAACTGGTAGTGATCGTAGACGTCCAGGTAGCCTTTGCGCTCCGGGAACAGTTCCTTGACCCACTCGATTTCCTTGAGGTTTTCGCTGATGTGGGTCTGCATGTACAGGTCCGGATATTCATTCAGCAACTGACCGGCGAGGGTCAGTTGTTCCGGGGTGCTGGTCGGGGCGAAACGCGGCGTGACGGCGTAGTGCAAGCGACCCTTGCCGTGCCAGCGCTCGATCAGCGCCTTGCTTTCGACGTAGCTGGATTCGGCGGTGTCGGTCAGGTAGTCCGGCGCGTTGCGGTCCATCATCACCTTGCCGGCGATCATCCGCAGGTCCAGCTGTTCAGCCGCTTCGAAGAACGAGTTCACCGATTGCGGGTGCACGCTGCCGAACACCAGCGCAGTGGTGGTGCCGTTGCGCAGCAGTTCCTTGATGAAAATGTCTGCGACTTCGTCGGCGTGAGTCTTGTCGGCGAACTGGCTTTCACACGGGAAGGTGTAAGTGTTGAGCCAGTCCAGCAACTGCTCGCCGTAGGCGCCGACCATGCCGGTTTGCGGCAAATGGATGTGGGTGTCGATGAAACCGGGGGTGATCAGCGCGTCCTGATAATGAGTGATCTCGATATCGGCGGGCAGGGTTGGCAGCAATTCGCTGGCGTGACCGAGCGCGCTGATCTGGCCGTTATCGACCACCAGCAAACCGTCTTCGAAATACTCGTACGAGGCTTCGATCCCCACTTCAGCGGGGTCGGCGATGCTGTGCAGGATGGCGGCGCGGTAGGCTTTGCGAGTCAGAGGCATGGGCGTTCTCAATTAGAGGCTTGGCTGCGGCGTGAAGCAGGCAGCAATTTGGCAATCGACGATCCGGCGCTGGCGGTGTGCTGGCCGAAATTCGCGTTATAGGTGGCGATGATTTCGCCGGCGATGGAGATGGCGATTTCCACAGGCAATTTGCCTTTGACTTCGCCGAGGCCCATCGGGCAGCGCATGCGTTGCAGCACGCTGTTGTCAAAACCACGGTCGCGCAGGCGATGTTCGAACTTCACCCGTTTGGTTTTCGAACCGATCAGGCCGAAGTAGGCGAAGTCGTTGCGCTTGAGGATCGCGGCGGTGAGTTCGAGGTCGAGCTGGTGGTTGTGGGTCATGACGATGCAGTAGCTGCCGGCGGGCAGGTCATCGATTTCATCCACCGGCTCTTCGGCGACGATTTTGCGCACGCCGTGGGGGATCTGTTCAGGGAATTCATCTTCCCGCGAATCGATCCAGCGCACCCGGCAGGGCAGGCTGGCGAGCAGCGGCACCAGTGCGCGACCGACATGGCCGGCGCCGAACACGGCGATCTGCGCCTGGACCTGGCCCATCGGTTCGAACAGCAGCACGGTCACGCCGCCGCAGCACTGGCCGAGGCTGGCGCCGAGGCTGAAGCGCTCCAGGTGCGTGTCCTGCTTGCCGCTGGCGAGCATTTCGCGGCCGATCTGCATGGCCTTGTATTCCAGATGCCCGCCACCGATGGTGTCGAAGGTCTGGCTGGCGCTGATGACCATTTTCGAACCGGCATTGCGCGGCGTCGAGCCGAGCTCTTCGATGATGGTCACCAACACGCAGGGTTCACCGCGGTTTTGCAGGTCGGCGAGGGCGTCGATCCAGTTGTACATATTCACCTCAACATTTCTGTTGTCTATCCGGGCCTCATCGCTAGCAGGCTAGCTCCCACAGTTGATCGCATTCCCCTGTGGGAGCTAGCCTGCTAGCGATTGGCCGCGCCTCGGTCTTAGAGCGAAGCCAACTCGGTTTCAGTTTCAACGGCCTTCGCCGCCTTCAACTGCCGCATCTGCTCACAGCCCCACAACACCCGCTCCGGCGTCGCCGGCGCATCGATTTTCGGTTGATGTTTGTAATCACCCAGACTCGCCACGGCGTCCTTGATCGCACACCACGACGCGATGCCGAGCATGAACGGCGGCTCGCCCACAGCCTTGGAATGGAACACCGTGTCTTCCGGGTTCTTGCGGTTTTCCACCAGCTTCACCCGCAGGTCCAGCGGCATGTCGGCCACCGCCGGAATCTTGTAGCTCGCCGGGCCGTTGGTCATCAGTTTGCCCTTGGCATTCCAGACCAGTTCTTCCATGGTCAGCCAGCCCATGCCCTGGATGAAACCGCCCTCGACCTGACCGATGTCGATGGCCGGGTTCAGCGAGGCGCCGACGTCGTGGAGAATGTCGGTGCGCAGCATTTTGTACTCGCCGGTCAGCGTATCGACGATCACTTCGCAGCACGCCGCGCCGAACGCGTAGTAGTAGAACGGCCGACCACGTGCCTGGCTGCGGTCGTAGAAGATTTTCGGGGTCTTGTAGAAGCCGGTGCTCGACAGCGAGACCTGAGCGAAATACGCCTGCTGGATCAGCGCTTCGAACGTCAGGATGTGATCGCGAACCCGCACATGACCGTTGTGGAATTCCACGTCTTCTTCGCTGACCTTGTACTGGCGCGCAGCAAATTCCACCAGGCGTTTCTTGATGATTTCTGCCGCGTTTTGCGCAGCTTTGCCGTTCAAGTCAGCACCGCTGGAGGCGGCGGTCGGCGAGGTGTTCGGCACCTTGTCGGTGTTGGTCGCGGTGATCTGCACGCGGTCCATTTCCACCTGGAACACTTCGGCCACGACCTGCGCGACTTTGGTGTTCAAGCCCTGGCCCATTTCCGTGCCGCCGTGGTTCAGGTGGATGCTGCCGTCGGTGTAGACGTGCACCAGCGCACCGGCCTGGTTGAGGAAACTGGCGGTGAAGGAAATACCGAATTTCACCGGGGTCAGCGCCAGGCCTTTTTTCAGGATCGGGCTGTTGGCGTTGTAGCGGCGAATCGCTTCGCGGCGCTCGGCGTACTGGCTGCTTTCTTCCAGTTCGGCGGTCATTTCCTCGAGCATGTTGTGCTCGACGGTCTGGTAGTAATGGGTGACGTTGCGCTCGGTCTTGCCGTAGTAGTTGGCCTTGCGCACCGCCAGCGGGTCGAGGGCCAGATGCCGGGCAATCGCGTCCATCACTTCTTCGATGGCGACCATGCCTTGCGGGCCGCCGAAGCCACGGTAAGCGGTGTTCGACGCGGTGTTGGTCTTGCAGCGGTGACCGTTGATTGTTGCATCGCCGAGGTAGTACGAGTTGTCGGCGTGGAACATCGCACGGTCGACAATCGAGTTCGACAGGTCCGGCGAGCAGCCGCAGTTACCCGCCAGTTCCAGCTGGATGCCGTGCAGGCGCCCGCTGTCGTCAAAGCCCACGTCGTACTCGACATAGAACGGGTGACGCTTGCCGGTCATCAGCATGTCTTCGACACGCGGCAAGCGCATTTTGGTCGGTTGGCCGGTCAGGTGCGCAATCACCGCGCACAGGCAGGCCGGGCTCGCTGCCTGGGTTTCCTTACCACCAAAACCACCGCCCATGCGGCGCATGTCAACGACGATTTTGTTCATCGACACGTCCAGCACTTCCGCCACCAGTTTCTGCACTTCGGTGGGGTTCTGCGTGGAGCAGTAGACGATCATCCCGCCGTCTTCGGTGGGCATTACCGACGAGATCTGCGTTTCGAGGTAGAAGTGCTCCTGGCCGCCAATGTGCAGCGTGCCCTGGATACGATTTTTCGCTGTCGTCAACGCGCCCGCTGAATCACCACGTTCATGGGTGTGACTGTCCAGCACGAAATGCTTCTTGCGAAAGGCCTCGACCACGTCCAGCACCGGTTCCAGGTCTTCGTATTCGATCACTGCGGCCATGGCGGCTTTGCGTGCGGTCTCCAAGTCACGAGCGGCAACGGCCAGTACCACCTGACCGACGAACTGCACGGTGTCGATGGCCAGCAACGGATCACCGGGCATCAGCGGGCCGATGTCTTTCAGCCCCGGCACGTCTTCGTGGGTGATGGCGATGCGCACGCCTTCGAAGGCGTAGCAAGGCTTGGTGTCGATGCTGATGATTTTAGCGTGGGCGCGGTCCGACAGCCGTGCGTAAACGTGCAGCTGGTTCGGAAACTCCAGGCGGTCGTCGATGTACTGCGCTTCACCGGACACGTGCTTGGCAGCGCTGTCGTGCTTGACGCTGCGGCCGACGCCGGTGGTCAGGTCCTTGGCGAACAGTTCAGCCAGTTCGGCTTGGGTCTTCTCTACAGCGTGATGATTAGACATAAGCGGTCACCCGAGTCTCGATGTGCGGCGTTTGCAGTTCAATGAAGTATTTGCGCAGCAGGTTTTGTGCACTGAGCAGGCGGTATTCCTTGCTGGCGCGGAAGTCCGAGAGCGGCGTGAAATCTTCGGCCAGTGCGGCGCAGGCGCGTTCGACGGTGGCGTTGTTGAACGGTGAACCGAGTAACACGGCTTCGCAGTTGGCGGCGCGTTTGGGGATGGCAGCCATGCCGCCGAAGGCAACGCGTGCGTCGGCGATCACACCGTTTTCCAGGCGGATGTTGAAGGCGGCGCAAACGGCGGAAATGTCATCGTCCAGACGCTTGGAAACCTTGTACGCACGGAACAGTTGTTCGGCGCTGGCACGCGGCACGATGATCTTCTCGATGAACTCGCTTTCCTGACGCGCCGTGACGCGGTAATCGATGAAGTAATCTTCCAGGGCCAGGGTGCGGCGGGTTTCGCCCTTGCACAGCACAATCTGCGCGCCCAAGGCGATCAGCAGCGGTGGCGAGTCACCGATCGGCGAGGCGTTGCCAATGTTGCCGCCGAGGGTGCCCTGGTTGCGGATCTGCAACGAAGCGAAGCGATGCAGCAATTCGCCGAAGTCCGGGTACTCGGCGTTCAAGGCTTCATAGCAATCGGAGAGGGCGGTGGCGGCGCCGATTTCCAGGCGATCGTCAAAGCGTTCGATGCGCTTCATCTCGGCGACGTTGCCGACGTAAATCATCACCGGCAGCGTGCGGTGGAACTGCGTGACTTCCAGCGCCAGGTCCGTACCGCCGGCCAGTAGCCGGGCCTGTGGATAAGCGTCGTAGAGGTCGGCCAGATCGGCGACGGTCAGCGGCACCAGGCAGCGCTTGTCGCCGCTGTTGAGTTCGCCGATATCGGTCGGCGCGATGGCCTTCAGACGTGCAATGGTCTCGGCTTCGCGAGCGTCGAATTGATCGGGTTGCTTGCCGCAGCAGGATTGCTCGGCAGCTTGCAGAATCGGCCGATAGCCGGTGCAGCGGCAGAGGTTGCCGGCCAGTGCTTCGTGCGCTTTATGCGAGTCCGGTTGTTCGCTGTTCTTTTGCAGCGCGAACAGCGACATCACGAAACCGGGGGTGCAGAAGCCGCATTGCGAGCCGTGGCACTCGACCATGGCTTTCTGCACGCTGTGCAGTTCGCCTTGGTGCTTGAGGTCTTCGACGCTGATCAGTTGTTTGCCATGCAGCGACGAAACGAACGTCAGGCACGAGTTGAGGCTGCGATAGCGAATGTGTTCGCGGCCATCGTCATCCGTTTGCAACTCGCCGACCACCACGGTGCAGGCGCCGCAGTCACCGCTGGCGCAACCTTCTTTGGTGCCGGGTTTGCCCACATGGTCGCGCAGATAATTGAGCACGGTCAGGTTTGGGTCCAGGGCGTGCTCGCTACGGAGTTCCTGGTTAAGTAAAAACTGGATCACGGAAGGCCTCGCAGACTCATTATTGTTGTTAACCGACTTGGACCGAATTTATCAGGTCTGACTTTGCGGTCAATGATTTTCTGACTTAAAGGTCAGGAAATAGCATTTTGTCGATCAACGACTCGTTCCTTCATTATTGACCCTTGCGGGTTAGCCTGCTTTTTGCGGGATTCGTGCCAAAAACCGCCGAGTGGGCACTCCGCCATGACCCCTCATGTGCGCTACACTGCGCCGCTTGTACAGATCGAAGAATTTGAAGGACACCCATGACGTTCAAGGCGCCGGACAGCCTCGCCGAGCAAATTGCTCACCACCTCGCCGAACGCATCATTCGTGGCGAAATGAAGCCCGGGGAGCGCATCCAGGAACAGAAGGTCACGCTGGCCCTCAATGTCAGCCGCGGCTCGGTCCGCGAAGCCTTGCTGATCCTCGAGCGTCGCCACCTGATCGCGATCCTGCCGCGACGCGGCGCGCATGTGACCGAACTCACCGCCCACAAGGTGCAGAGCCTGTGCGCGCTGATGGGCGAGATGTACATCCTGCTCGCCAATGCCGTGGCCACTGGCTGGCAAGTCCAGGCCGACCTGGCGCCGTTCGTGCAGATCCAGCAGCGCCTGACCGCGAGCTACGAGCGCCAGGACATCCATGCCTTCGTCGACGACAGTTTCAATGTGATGCGCGCCACGTACGGGTTTGCCAACAACCCGTACTTGCAGGAAACCGTCGAGAATCTGCAACCGGCCATGAGCCGTGCGTACTTCCTCGCCCTGGAGCAGCGCAAGGCCTCGATGAGCGAGTATCTGGAACTGTTCGAACGCTTGCTCGCGGCCGTGATCGCCCGTGACCATGCGCTGATTCGCACCGTGCTGACCGCGTATTGCCAGCGCAGTTGCGATCTGGTGATTTCTGCCCTGACGGACGCTTAAGCGTGCGGCTCAAGTGCATCAAGCTGGCGGGGTTCAAATCCTTCGTCGATCCGACCACGGTGAACTTCCCCAGTAACATGGCGGCGGTGGTCGGGCCCAATGGCTGCGGCAAATCGAACATCATCGACGCCGTGCGCTGGGTGATGGGCGAGAGCTCGGCCAAGAACTTGCGCGGCGAGTCGATGACCGACGTCATCTTCAACGGTTCGACCAGCCGTAAACCGGTGAGCCAGGCCAGCATCGAGCTGGTGTTCGACAACACCGACGGCACCCTGCTTGGCGAATACGCCGCCTATGCGGAAATTTCCATTCGCCGCAAAGTGACCCGCGACAGCCAGACCACCTATTACCTCAACGGCACCAAGTGCCGTCGCCGCGATATCACCGACATCTTCCTCGGTACCGGCCTGGGCCCGCGCAGCTACTCGATCATCGAGCAGGGGATGATCTCCAAGCTGATCGAGTCCAAGCCCGAAGACTTGCGCAACTTCATTGAAGAAGCGGCGGGCATCTCCAAGTACAAGGAGCGCCGGCGCGAGACCGAAAACCGCATTCGTCGCACCCACGAAAACCTGGAGCGCCTGACGGACCTGCGCGAAGAGCTGACGCGTCAGCTTGAACGCCTGCATCGCCAGGCGGAAGCGGCCAAGAAGTATCAGGAATACAAGGGTGAGGAGCGTCAACTCAAGGCGCAACTGTCGGCCCTGCGCTGGCAGGCCTTGAACGAACAGGTCGGTCAACGCGAAGCGATCATTGGCACCCAGGAAGTCACGTTCGAAGCGCTGGTGGCCGAGCAGCGCAACGCCGACGCAAGCATCGAACGTTTTCGCGACGGGCACCATGACCTGTCGGAGCGCTTCAATCTGGTGCAAGGGCGTTTCTATTCGGTCGGTGGCGACATCGCCCGGGTCGAGCAGAGCATCCAGCACGGTCAGCAGCGCTTGCGTCAGCTGCAAGACGATCTGAAAGAAGCCGAGCGCGCGCGTCTGGAAACCGAGTCGCATCTGGGCCACGACCGCACGTTGCTGCTGACCCTCGGCGAAGAGCTGGACATGCTCACGCCGGAGCAGGAAGTCACCAGCGCCGCCGCCGAAGAAGCCGCCGCCGCGCTGGAAGAATCCGAAACCACCATGCACGGCTGGCAGGAGCAGTGGGACACGTTCAACCTGACCGCCGCCGAACCGCGTCGCCAGTCCGAAGTCCAGCAGTCACGCATCCAGCAGCTGGAAACCAGCATGGAGCGTTTGGCTGATCGTCAGAAGCGCCTCGGCGAAGAACGCGCCTTGCTTTCGGCGGACCCGGAAGACGCGGCGATCATGGAGCTCAGCGAGCAGTTGGCCGCTTCAGAGGCCACGCTCGAAGACTTGCAGGCCAGCGAAGAAGCGCAGGTCGAGCGACTTGAGCAACTGCGTCAGGAATTGCAGCAAGCGTTGTCGGCGCAGCAACAGGCGCAGGGCGATTTGCAGCGTCTCAATGGCCGTCTCGCCTCGCTTGAAGCCTTGCAGCAAGCGGCGCTCGATCCGGGCACCGGCACCGCTGAATGGCTGCGCGAGCAACACCTGGCGGACCGTCCACGCCTGGCCGAAGGCCTCAAGGTTGAAGCCGGTTGGGAGCTGGCGGTGGAAACCGTGCTCGGTGCCGATCTGCAAGCGGTGCTGGTGGACGATTTCGGCGGTTTCGACCTGGCCGGTTTTGCCCAAGGCGATTTGCGATTGCTCAGCCCCGCCAGCGATGGCGTGCGCGTGCCCGGCAGCTTGCTCGACAAGGTCGAGGCGCAGATCGATCTGTCGCCGTGGCTGGGGCAGGTCAAACCGGTTGAAAACCTCGAACAGGCCTTGGCAATGCGCAGTCAGTTGAGCGCCGGTCAGAGCCTGATCAGCCGCGATGGATACTGGGTCGGCCGGCACTTTTTACGGGTGCGCCGCGCCAGCGAAGCGGAAAGTGGCGTGCTGGCTCGCGGTCAGGAAATCCAGCGTCTGAGCAGCGAGCGCGAAGAGCGCGAGGCCACGGTCGAAACCCTCGAAACCCAACTTCAGAATCTGCGGGCGCAGCAGCGTCAACAGGAAAACGGTCGCGAACATTTGCGCCGTTTGCTGCAGGACGAAGCGCGTCAGCAAGGTGAATTGAAAGCCCAGTTGTCCGCCGGCAAAGCCAAGGTCGAGCAACTGACCTTGCGCCGTACGCGGCTCGATGAAGAGCTCACCGAACTGGCCGAGCAGCGCGCGCTGGAACACGAAAACATCGGCGAAGCGCGCCTGCAATTGCAGGAAGCCCTCGACGCCATGGCACTGGACACCGAGCAGCGTGAGCTGCTACTGGCCCAGCGCGACAGCCTGCGCGAGCGCCTTGACCGCGTGCGTCAGGAAGCCCGGCAGCACAAGGATCACGCGCATCAACTGGCGGTGCGTCTGGGTTCGCTCAAGGCGCAACACGACTCGACGCGTCAGGCGCTGGAACGGTTGGAAATGCAGTCCGAGCGCCTGACCGAAAAACGCGAACAACTCAGCCTCAATCTGGAGGAGGGCGAGGCGCCGCTGGAAGAGCTGCGCCTGAAGCTCGAAGAGTTGCTCGACAAGCGCATGACCGTCGACGAAGAACTCAAGACCGCACAGATTGCCCTCGAAGACGCCGACCGCGAATTGCGTGACGCCGAAAAACGCCGCCACCAGGCCGAGCAGCAATCGCAGTTGATTCGTGGCCAGATGGAAACGCAGCGCATGGAATGGCAAGCCCTGACCGTGCGCCGCAAGACCCTGGAAGATCAGTTGCTGGAAGACGGCTACGACCTGCACGGCGTACTCGCCACGCTGACGACCGAAGCCAGCGAGAAGGACGCTGAAGAGGAACTCGAACGCATTGCCGCACGCATTCAGCGCCTCGGCGCGATCAACCTCGCGGCCATCGACGAATATCAGCAACAATCCGAGCGTAAACGTTATCTGGATGCGCAGAACGACGATCTGGTCGAAGCGCTGGACACCCTCGAGAACGTGATTCGCAAGATCGACAAGGAAACCCGCAACCGCTTCAAGGATACCTTTGATCAGATCAATGGCGGTTTACAGGCGCTTTTCCCAAAAGTTTTCGGTGGAGGGCGCGCGTATTTGGAACTGACGGGCGAAGATCTACTCGATACAGGGGTGACGATCATGGCGCAGCCGCCCGGAAAGAAGAACAGCACCATCCATTTGCTCTCCGGTGGCGAAAAAGCCCTGACCGCATTGGCTCTGGTTTTTGCGATCTTCAAGTTGAATCCGGCGCCGTTCTGCATGCTCGATGAAGTTGACGCGCCGCTGGATGACGCTAACGTTGGACGCTACGCCCGGCTGGTGAAAGAGATGTCGCAGACGGTGCAGTTCATCTATATCACCCACAACAAGATCGCCATGGAAATGGCCGATCAATTGATGGGGGTGACGATGCACGAACCGGGTTGCTCGCGTCTGGTGGCAGTGGATGTCGAGGAGGCGATGGCGATGGTGGATGCCTGAGTCGGCGTCTGTAGGTTGAGTATTTTTTGTCCGTAGGACTTATTTACCTTCCTTGACTTGCTGGCCAATCGACATATTCGCGCAAGCCATTGTGACAGACGGTGTAAAGTTGCCTTTGGTCGTGCTAGTTTAATGTCAATTTTTCGTATACGTGGGCAAAACGCCTGTCAGAACATAGAGTTGGCGCCACGTTTTAAAGCGGTTTACGAGTTGTAAACCCCTTATTTTTCAGCATTTTTTATAGAGGCACGGGATTACATGGAAATCGGTCTGCGCGAGTGGCTGATCGTCATCGGCATTATTGTCATTGCCGGTATTCTTTTCGATGGCTGGCGCCGTATGCGCGGCGGCAAGGGAAAACTGAAGTTCCGTCTTGATCGAAGTCTGTCCAATTTGCCGGACGAGGACACCAGCGCCGAGCTGTTGGGCCCGCCGCGCGTTCTGGATACCCACAAAGAACCGCAGCTGGACGAGCACGATCTGCCGTCGGTGAGCATGCCTGCCCGTGAGCCCCGTGAGTCGGGTTCCAAGCGCGGCAAGCGTGGCCATGGCGAGCCGTCGCAAGGCGACATGAATCTCAGCCTGGACCTGGACGGCGGCCCGAGCTTCAGCAGCCGTGACGACGATTTCCCGGTTGACGCCAAGTCTTCGCCTTCGGTCAGCGACAAAGAACAACCGCAAGCCGAAGAAGTGCTGGTGATCAGCGTGATCTGCCGCGACGCCGCTGGCTTCAAAGGCCCGGCGCTGTTGCAGAACATTCTGGAAAGCGGCTTGCGCTTCGGCGAGATGGACATTTTCCACCGCCACGAAAGCATGGCTGGCAACGGTGAAGTCCTGTTCTCCATGGCCAATGCGGTCAAGCCGGGCGTTTTCGACCTGGACGACATCGACCACTTCAGCACACCGGCCGTGAGCTTCTTCCTTGGCCTGCCAGGCCCGCGTCATCCGAAGCAGGCCTTCGACGTGATGGTGGCTGCGGCGCGCAAACTGTCCCAGGAGCTGAACGGCGAACTGAAAGACGACCAGCGCAGCGTACTGACCGCCCAGACGATCGAGCATTACCGTCAGCGCATCGTCGAATTCGAACGCCGCGCCCTGACCCAGAAGCGCTGATATTGGCAATGTGCGGACGTTTATGACGCGACTCCCGCACTTTGTAGGAGCCAGGCTTGCCGGCGAAGGCGATTTCAAAGACGCCTTCGCCGGCAAGCCTGGCTCCTACAGGGACCGTGAACAGTCCGTAGAGTGTTGTTCACTATTGTTCATTGTCAACGGTTCGATTGTTCAATTGTTCAGCCGTCGTTGTTCATTTCTGTTCAGCAACGAAAGCGGTTTCACCGCTGTTTCAAGGATTTTCAAGCCAGATCAACACGTTGCAATTTCTGGCATGAAACTCGCTCTACTGCTCCGGTCGCTTGACTCCAATAATAAAAAGGCCGAGCCATGTCACTCACTCTGGAGCACGTCAGCCGCACCGTCGAGGGCCAGACCTGGATCGACGATGCGTGCCTGAGTTTCGAACCTGGATCCTTCAACGTTTTGCTTGGCCGCACGCTGTCCGGCAAAACCAGTCTCATGCGCCTGATGGCGGGCCTGGACAAGCCCGACAGCGGCCGCATCCTGATGAACGGCGTCGACGTCACCCAACGCCCGGTGCGCTTGCGTAACGTGTCGATGGTCTATCAGCAGTTCATCAACTACCCGACCATGACGGTGTTCGAGAACATCGCCTCGCCGCTGCGTCAGGCCGGCGTGTCCAACGAACTGATCCAGAGCAAGGTGCTGGAAACCGCGAAGATGCTGCGCATCGAGAAGTTTCTCCAGCGCTATCCGCTGGAGCTCTCGGGCGGTCAGCAACAGCGCACCGCGATGGCCCGGGCGCTGGTCAAGGACGCCGAACTGATCCTGTTCGACGAGCCGCTGGTCAACCTCGACTACAAGTTGCGCGAAGAACTGCGTCAGGAAATGCGCGAGCTGTTCAAGGCGCGGCACACCATCGCCATCTACGCCACCACTGAACCCAACGAAGCGCTGGCGCTCGGTGGCACCACGACCATTCTTCACGAAGGCCGGGTGATCCAGAGCGGCAAGTCCTCCGAGGTCTATCACCAACCGCAATCGGTGCTGGCCGCCGAGCTGTTCTCCGAACCGCCGATCAACCTGATGCCCGGGCGCATCGCCGGCAACGAAGTCAGCTTCGCCAATTTCGTGCACTTCCCGTTGAACGTCGATTTGCGCCCGGTGGGCGAGGGCGAGTTCCGCTTCGGTGTGCGTCCGAGCCACATCTCGCTGGTGCCGAGCAACGACGATGACCTCGAACTGGCAGTGACCGTCGAGGTCGCCGAGATCAGCGGCTCGGAAACCTTCCTCCACGTGCGCAACGAGCATTTCCTGCTGGTGCTGCATTTGCCCGGTGTTCACGAATACGACGTCGATGCGCCGATCCGCATCTACATCCCGACCCATAAACTGTTTGTGTTCGATGCGCAGGGGCGGCTAGTCCAGGCGCCCGGTCGCCGTATATCGAGGGTTGCCTGATGGCCGAAATCCGTTTGCAGAACCTCGCCCACAGTTACACGCGCACACCGAGCGGCCCCGAGGATTACGCGATCCGCGAGATGGATCACATCTGGGAGCAGGGCGGCGCCTATGCCTTGCTCGGCCCGTCGGGCTGCGGCAAATCGACCTTGCTCAACATCATTTCCGGGTTGCTCAGCCCGTCCCAGGGCCATGTCCTGTTCGATGGCAAAGCGGTCAACGACCTGACCCCGGAGAAGCGCAACATCGCTCAGGTTTTCCAGTTTCCGGTGGTCTACGACACCATGACGGTGTTCGATAACCTGGCCTTTCCGCTGCGCAATCAGGGCATGGCCGAAGCGAAAATTCACAGCAAGGTGCAGGAAATTGCCGAGGTCCTAGACCTTCAGGCGTTGCTGAGCAAGAAGGCGCGCAACCTCACCGCTGACGAAAAACAGAAAGTCTCGATGGGGCGCGGGCTGGTGCGCGATGACGTCTCCGCCATCCTCTTCGATGAACCGCTGACGGTGATCGACCCGCACCTGAAGTGGAAGCTGCGGCGCAAACTCAAACAGATCCACGAGCAATTCAACATCACCATGGTCTACGTCACCCACGATCAACTTGAAGCCTCGACCTTCGCCGACAAAATTGCGGTGATGTACGGCGGGCAGATCGTGCAATTCGGCACGCCACGGGAATTGTTCGAACGGCCGAGCCATACCTTTGTCGGTTATTTCATCGGCAGCCCGGGGATGAACCTGATCGACGTGCAGCCGCAACCGGGCGGTGTCGGTTTTGCCTCGACGCATTTGCCGTTGTCCGAGGCGCAACTGCAACGCATCGCCGGGTCCGAATGGAAAACCCTGAAGGTTGGCATCCGACCTGAGTTCGTACACGTGTGGGAGGAACCGTTTGACGACGCGATGCAGGCAAAGGTCGTACACGTCGAAGACCTCGGCACCTACAAGATCATGACCCTGAACCTCGACGGCGTGACGTTGAAAGTGCGGTTGGCGGAAGACAAACCGGTGCCGGAGGGCACGGCGTACATCAGCTTTCCGGCGCAATGGTTGATGGTCTATGCCGATGATTACCTGCTGGAGGTGCTGCCATGAACAAGGTGCAGAACAACAAGGCCTGGTGGCTGGTGCTGCCGGTGTTTTTGCTGGTGGCGTTCAGTGCGGTGATCCCGATGATGACCGTGGTCAACTATTCGGTGCAGGACATCTTCGACCAGTCCAGCCGCTACTTCGTCGGCGCCGACTGGTACAAACAGGTGCTGCTCGACCCACGGCTGCACGACTCGTTGCTGCGTCAGTTCATCTACTCCGGCTGCGTATTGCTGATCGAAATCCCGCTGGGCATCGCCATCGCCCTGACCATGCCGACCAAGGGCCGCTGGTCTTCCCTGGTGCTGATCATCCTGGCGATTCCGCTGCTGATTCCATGGAACGTGGTCGGCACCATCTGGCAGATCTTCGGCCGGGCCGACATCGGCTTGCTCGGTTCGAGCCTCAATGCGATGGGCATCAACTATAACTATGCGGCCAACACCATGGACGCCTGGGTCACGGTGCTGGTGATGGACGTCTGGCACTGGACGTCGCTGGTGGCGCTGTTGTGTTTCTCGGGGTTGCGGGCGATTCCGGACGTGTACTACCAGGCGGCGCGGATCGATCGGGCATCGGCCTGGGCGGTGTTCCGACACATCCAGTTGCCCAAGCTCAAGAGCGTGCTGTTGATCGCAGTGATGCTGCGGTTCATGGACAGTTTCATGATCTACACCGAGCCGTTCGTGCTCACGGGCGGCGGGCCGGGCAATGCCACGACCTTCCTCAGCCAGACCCTGACGCAAATGGCCATCGGCCAATTCGACCTTGGCCCGGCGGCGGCGTTCTCGCTGGTGTACTTCCTGATCATCCTGTTGGTGTCCTGGCTGTTCTACACCGCCATGACTCACTCTGACGCCAACCGCTGAGGCCCACCATGAGCAAGAGAAAGCTGATTCCACTGCTGATCTACATCCTGTTCCTGCTGGTGCCGATCTACTGGCTGCTGAACATGTCCTTCAAGAGCAACACCGAAATCCTCAGCGGCCTGACGCTGTTTCCGCAGGATTTCACCTTTGCCAACTACAAGGTGATCTTCACCGATCCGGCCTGGTACACCGGTTACCTCAACTCGCTGTATTACGTGAGTCTGAACACGCTGATTTCGTTGAGCGTGGCGTTGCCGGCGGCGTACGCGTTCTCGCGGTATCGCTTCCTCGGCGACAAGCACCTGTTCTTCTGGCTGCTGACCAACCGCATGGCCCCACCGGCGGTATTCCTGTTGCCGTTCTTCCAGCTGTATTCGTCGATCGGCCTGTTCGACACCCACATCGCCGTGGCGTTGGCGCATTGCCTGTTCAACGTGCCGTTGGCGGTGTGGATTCTCGAGGGCTTCATGTCCGGCGTTCCGAAGGAAATCGACGAAACCGCCTACATTGATGGCTACAGTTTTCCCAAGTTCTTCGTGAAGATTTTTGTGCCTCTGATTGGCTCGGGGATCGGCGTGACGGCGTTTTTCTGCTTCATGTTTTCCTGGGTTGAGCTGTTGCTGGCGCGGACGCTGACCTCGGTCAACGCCAAGCCGATTGCCGCGGTGATGACCCGAACCGTTTCGGCGTCCGGCATCGACTGGGGCGTGCTGGCGGCGGCGGGGGTGTTGACCATCCTGCCGGGCATGCTGGTGATCTGGTTTGTCCGTAACCACGTGGCCAAGGGCTTTGCCCTCGGCCGAGTATGAGGAACTGATGATGGAATGGATGAGTTGGACTGTCCCCACAGCGGCGTTCTTCACCGTCATTGGCCTGATTTTGGTGGGCATGACGACGTGGGAACTACGTTCGCCGAGCGTTCTTCGGCGTGGTTTTTTGCCGATTGCCACCACCCGTGGCGATCGGCTGTTTATCGGTCTTCTCGGCAGCGCCTACCTGCATTTGCTGGTAATCGGCGTCACCGACTGGAGCATCTGGGTAGCGTTCGCGTTGTCCCTGGTGTGGCTGTTGGCTGTGATGCGTTGGGGCTAGTCGAATCGCTCGGCAATGTTGCTCCGAAACCCTAAAAGGAGGTCTCTATGTTCGACAAAAACAATAAGCTGCGACATAGCATTTCATTGGCAGCCATGCTGGCACTCAGCGGTTTGAGCGCTTCGGCCTGGGCCGATGCCTACGAAGAAGCCGCGAAAAAATGGATCGGCAGCGAGTTCAAACCGTCCACCCTGTCGGCGGATCAGCAGCTCGCGGAACTGAAGTGGTTCATCAAGGCCGCCGAGCCGTTTCGCGGGATGGACATCAAGGTCGTCTCGGAAACCCTGACCACTCACGAATATGAGTCCAAGGTGTTGGCCAAGGCTTTTACCGAGATCACCGGGATCAAGGTGACCCACGATTTGCTGCAGGAAGGCGACGTGGTGGAAAAGCTGCAGACCGTGATGCAGTCGGACAAGAGCATCTATGACGGCTGGGTCAACGACTCGGACCTGATCGGTACGCACTTCCGTTACGGCAAGACCGAATCCATTACCGACCTGATGGCCAATGAAGGTAAAAACTTCACTTCGCCGACCCTGGACCTCAAGGATTTCATCGGCCTTTCCTTCACCACCGCGCCCGACGGCAAGCTCTATCAACTGCCCGACCAACAGTTCGCCAACCTTTACTGGTTCCGCGCCGACTGGTTCGAACGCGCCGACCTTAAAGCCAAGTTCAAGGAAAAGTACGGTTACGAGTTGGGCGTTCCGGTGAACTGGTCGGCCTATGAAGACATCGCCAAATTCTTCAGCGAAGACGTCAAGGAAATCGACGGCAAGCGGGTCTACGGGCACATGGATTACGGCAAGAAAGACCCGTCCCTGGGCTGGCGCTTCACCGATGCCTGGTTCTCCATGGCGGGTGGTGGCGACAAGGGCTTGCCTAACGGTTTGCCGGTGGACGAGTGGGGCATCCGCGTCGAGGACTGCCACCCGGTCGGTTCCAGCGTGACTCGCGGTGGCGACACCAACGGCCCGGCGGCGGTATTTGCCACCACCAAATACGTCGACTGGCTCAAGGCCTACGCACCACCGGAAGCGGCGGGCATGACCTTCTCCGAGTCCGGCCCGGTGCCATCCCAGGGCAACATCGCCCAACAAATCTTCTGGTACACCGCTTTCACCGCCGACATGACCAAACCGGGTCTGCCCGTGGTGAACGCCGATGGCACGCCGAAATGGCGCATGGCACCTTCGCCGCGCGGTCCGTATTGGGAAGAGGGCATGAAGCTGGGTTATCAGGACGTGGGTTCCTGGACGTTCATGAAGTCCACGCCTGAGAAACAGAAACTGGCTGCCTGGCTCTATGCGCAATTCGTGACGTCGAAAACCGTATCGCTGAAGAAAACCATCGTCGGCCTGACACCGATTCGCGAGTCGGACATCAACTCGCAAGCGATGACCGACCTGGCACCGAAACTCGGTGGTCTGGTCGAGTTCTACCGCAGCCCGGCCCGCGTGCAATGGACCCCGACCGGGACCAACGTGCCGGACTATCCGCGTCTGGCGCAACTGTGGTGGAGCCACATCGCCGAAGCCGCCAGCGGCGACAAAACCCCGCAACAGGCGCTCGACGGCCTGGCCAAGGATCAGGACGCGATCATGTCCCGCCTGGAACGCTCAAAGGCCCAAGCCACCTGCGCCCCGAAAATGAACCCCGAGCGCGATGCGCAATACTGGTTCGATCAGCCGGGTGCACCAAAACCGAAACTGGCGAACGAAAAGCCTAAGGGTGAAACCGTGAGCTACAACGAACTGCTGAAATCGTGGGCAGATGCGCGTAAGTAAACGGCGGCACTGAGAAAGGCGAACGGCACCGGAAGGTGCCGTTTTTGTTGGTGCCTGATCCATTGCTATCGCGAGCAGGCTCACTCCCACAATGATCCGCGATGGTCACAGCACGTGTGCCCGACGCAATACCTGTAGGAGTGAGCTTGCTCGCGATAGCTGATTTGCATTCAACACTTCTGTTGCCTGACACACCGCTATCGCGAGCAAGCTCACTCCCACAGGTTTCAGGGGTGCTCACACCTTCTGCGGACGACGGTGATCACTGTGGGAGCCGGGCTTGCCCGCGATGAGGCCGGCCCCGACGACGCAGAGCTCGAGTCTGATGCCTCAGTGCGCCACCACCTCAATCGCTGGAAACCCCAACCGGAACACCGTCACCGCCCCCGGCAAGCTCTTGACCTCCGCTACCCCCTGATGCAGGCACATGATCGAGCGCACAATCGCCAGACCCAGCCCGGTGCTGCCCTGCGAGCGCGAGCGGCTGCTGTCGACGCGATAGAATCGGTCGAACAGATACGGCAAGTGTTGTGCTTCAATCCCCGCGCCGGGATTGCTCACCAGCAGCGAAGCCTGATTTGCGCCTTGCTCAATCAACAACGTCACCGTTTTCCCGCTCGGGCAGTGGCGCAGTGCGTTGGACAGCAAATTCGAAATCGCCCGTTGAATCATCAACCGGTCGCCCAATACCTGCGCGTTCCCCAGCACCGTCAAATGGATCTGCTTGTCCTGTGCCGACAGTGAAAACAAATCCACGACTTTCAGCGCTTCCTCCTCCAGCGCAATCGACTCGAACGGCACCAGTGCCGAAGGGTGGCTGACCTGGGCGAGAAACAGCATGTCCGAGACAATCCGTGCCACACGCTCCAGCTCTTCGGTGCACGACACCAGAACGTCTTTGTATTCCTCGGTCGTACGTTCGCGGGATAACGTCACCTGTGCCTTGCCCATGAGGTTATTGATCGGCGTGCGCAGCTCATGCGCCAGGTCATCGGAGAACTGCGACAACTGCTGCACCCCGGCATCAAGCCGATGCAGCATGAAGTTGATGCCGTGCGCCAGTTCGCTCAGTTCCTGCGGCATATTCACCACCGACAGCCGATGGTCGAGATCCTGGGTCGAGACCATCGCCGCCACTTTGCGAAACTCGCGCATCGGCGCCAGCCCGCGCTGCACCGCGCCCCAGGCACTGAGACCGATGAAGATCAGCAGCAACGGCAAGGCAATCAGCGTCGAGCGCAGGTAAGCGCTGAGCAGCGCCTGATCGTGGGCGTTATCCATCGATAGCAACACCGGCACGCTGCTGCCGTCCTTGAGACGAATCAACTTCGAGGCCGTGAGGAATTTCCTGCCTTCAGCGTCGGTGCTGTTGGAGTAGGTCAACTGATCGTTGGTGTTTCGCACGGCTTTCAATTCAACCCGTGGATCAGTCAGGCCCGAGCCGGATTTAAGCAGTGGCGAGCGCAGGTTTGAGCGGTCATAAATCGTCAGCGTCAGGTTGTCATGACCCATGACCTGATCGAGCAGGATGTGCGGCTTGCCACTGACTTCATTGGCATCGACGTACAGCGACAGGCTGTGCTCGACCTGGGCCATCTTCTTTTCCAGACTGTCCCGGGACAGCGCATTCAGCTCATGGGTCAGGGCGAAGTACGCAAGGATCGCCAGAAACACCACCAACAGTGCGCCGAGAATACTCACCGTCAGACCCAGGCGCATCGACAGGCTGGCCGGCTTCATTCCCGCGCCTCCAGCACATAGCCGACACCGCGCAGGGTGTGGATCAACTTGCTGTCGAACGGGTCGTCGATCTTCGCCCGCAATCGACGGATCGACACTTCGACCACGTTGGTGTCGCAGTCGAAATTCATGTCCCACACCAGCGAAATGATCTGCGTGCGGGTCAGCACATCGCCGGACTGGCGCATCAGCAGATGCAGCAGGGCGAATTCCTTGGTGGTCAGGTCGATGCGCTGCTCGCCACGAAAGGCGCGATGACGGCCGGGATCGAGTTCCAGGTCGGCGACTTTGAGTACCTGCGGTACCGGGATGTTTTCGCTGCGCCGCATCAGCGTGCGCACTCGTGCCAACAACTCCGGGAACTCGAACGGCTTCACCAGATAGTCATCGGCCCCCAGATCCAGGCCGCGAATCTTGTCGGCCAGGCGCCCGCGTGCGGTGAGCATCATCACCCGTGTCGAGTGGGTGCGCCGCAGCTGTTCCAGCACGTCCCAGCCATCCAGTTCCGGCAGGTTGACGTCCAGAATCACCACGTCATACGCCTGCTGTTGCGCCAGATGCAAACCATCGGCACCGGTTGCCGCGTGGTCGACGATATAACCACTTTCCGTCAGGCCCTGATGCAAGTATTCGGCAGTTTTAAGCTCGTCCTCGACGACAAGGATTCGCATGATTTATCACCACTTTTATTTAATGGACATTTAATTAAGGTGGTCGGGAAAGTTGTTGTTTTTGTAAGGGCTTCCGGACTGGATTCAATAACTGAGTGGCGTGCACGGTAAAGGCTGAAGTGGCTACAGGGTCAACGGTTGAGGCCTTTAAATAGGCTGTCCGCGACAGCCTGTCGCAGCAAAAAGCTGAAATCCCCATGACTTTTATTCAGGCAAGTGCTGTTCGGCGGATAACTACCGTGTAGTTGTTTCCATGTATTGCGGTAATGCCACTTGCACTTGGCATCCTAGAGCAAAACAACTTCCGCCAACCGTGGATAACGGATTTGTAATGTTCCAGTCATCTTGTCGATAAGTTCAAAACCCTACCGTGGCGGCATTAATTAAAAAGGAACTCCTCCCTTGCCCGGTTTAATAGAACTGACGGCGCGATCACGCCTGAAAAAGCGCTTTTTAATCGCCAGCAGCATGGCATTGCTGACCAGTGCGGGTCTTGCGCAAGCCTCGACCCTGACCCTCGACCAAGCCTTGCAAACAGCCTTCGCCGGCAACCCGGATCTGGCCGCCGCGCAGTGGGAAATCGGCATCGCCGAGGGTGATCGCAAACAGGCTGGTCTGATGCCTAACCCCGAAGTATCGTGGGAGGCCGAAGACACCCGGCACAACTCACGCACCACCACGGTGATGCTCAGCCAGCCGATAGAACTGGGCGGCAAACGCGGGGCGCGGATCGACGTCGCCAGCCGTGCGCAGGATGCCGCCGGGATCGAGCTGGAGCGCAAGCGCAATGCCTTGCGCGCCGATGTGATTCAGGCGTTCAACAGTGCCCGGACGGCGCAGCAACGCTTGCAGTTGTCCCGCCAGTCAATAGCACTGGCCGAACACGGTTTGCGGGTGGCGAAGGGGCGTATCGACGCCGGCAAATCGTCGCCGGTCGAAGGCACGCGAGCGCAGGTGCAACTTTCCGAAGTGCGCCTTGAACTGAGCCGTGCCCAGCGCGATCAGGCCAACGCCTACCAACAATTGGCGCAGGTCATGGGCGCGCCGCTGCCAACTTCGACCACGGTGCAGACGGCCGCGCAAGACATGCCTGCCGTGCCGCCACCGACGCGCTTGCTTGAACGCCTGAATGAGACCGCCGAGTTGCGTCTGGCCACGTTGCAGATCGACCAGCGCGAGGCATCTTTAGGGCTGGAAAAGTCCCAGCGTATTCCCGATCTCACCGTCAGCATCGGCAGCCAATACAGCGAAACCGAGCGCGAGCGGGTCAACGTGGTCGGGCTATCGATGCCAATCCCGTTGTTCAACCGCAATCAGGGCAACGTGCTGGCGGCAGCGCGACGCAGCGATCAGGCGCGGGATCTGCGCAACGCCACCGAGCTGCGTTTGCGCACGGAAATCCAGACCACTCTGGCGCAGTGGCAGACCGCCAACGGCGAAGTCCAGGCGTTCAATCAGACCATTCTGCCCGCCGCGCAAAGCGCTGTGGATAGCGCCACGCGCGGCTTCGAAACGGGCAAGTTCGGTTTCCTCGACGTGCTCGACGCCCAGCGCACCCTCATCAGCGCCCGCAGCCAGTACATCCAGGCCGTCAGTGAAGCATCGGACGCCCGTGTACGCATCGAACGCATTTTCGGCGACCTCGCCGTCATCCCCTGAAGTTCATCTTTTTGATCACTGCGCGATGGCCTGACGCAGAGGAGTTTCCATGGATAAAAAATTGATAGCGGTCGCTGCGGCGACCCTGGCTTTGGGCATCGGCATCGGTTCGATGTGGACCGGCAACGCGTCCATCGACGCGCACGCCGATGAAGCCTCTGAGCATGCCGATCACGCCGAAGAAGGCGCCGCCGCCGAGGGCGAGCATGCCGAAGAAGGGCACATTGAATTGAGCACCGAGCAGATCGCCGCGGCGGATATTCAATTGGCCGAGGCCCGTGCGCAGCGCATCAGCCTCGGCTTGTCGTTCCCCGGCGAAGTGCGTTTCGATGAGGATCGCACCGCGCACGTGGTGCCTCGAGTACCGGGGGTGGTCGAGTCGGTGCCGGTCAATCTCGGGCAGTCGGTGAAGAAGGGCCAGTTGCTGGCGGTGATCGCCAGTCAGCAGATCTCCGATCAGCGCAGCGAGCAAGCCGCCGCGCAACGGCGCCTGACCTTGGCGCGCACCACCTACGAACGCGAGAAGAAACTGTGGCAGGACAAAATCTCCGCCGAACAGGATTTCCTCCAGGCGCGTCAGGCACTGGAAGAGGCTGAAATCGCCCTGAACAATGCGCGACAGAAAATTAGCGTGCTCAGCGGCAGCATGGTTGCCACTGGCGGCAATCGTTATGAGTTGCGCGCACCGTTCGACGGCGTGGTGGTGGAAAAACACCTGACGCCGGGGGAGGTGGTCGACGAAACCAGCAACGCGTTCACGCTCTCGGATTTGTCCCGGGTGTGGGTGACATTCGGCGTTTCGCCCAAGGACCTGAACAAGGTGCAGGTGGGCAAACCGGTCACCGTCAGCGCGGCGGAACTGAACGCCGAAGTCGCCGGCACAGTGGCTTACGTCGGCAGTTTGCTCGGTGAACAAACGCGCACGGCAACGGTTCGCGTCACCCTGGAAAACCCGCAAGGTTCGTGGCGTCCGGGATTGTTTGTCACTGCGCTGGTCGCCACAGACAGCCGTGAGGCCAGCGTCGCCGTACCGGAAACCGCAATCCAGACCGTCGAGGACAAACCCACGGTATTCGTGCGCACCGACGATGGCTTCAAGGCGCAAGCGGTGGAGCTGGGCAGTCGTGCCTCAGGCCAGGTGGAAATCACACAAGGGCTCGAACCTGGCGTGCAAGTCGCTGCGGCCGGCAGCTTCGTTCTCAAATCGGAATTGGGCAAGGCCTCAGCCGCGCACTCTCATTGATCCCGGAAGGTCCCCATGTTCGAACGCCTGATCCAGTTTGCCATCGAGCAGCGCATCATCGTGCTGCTCGCCGTTCTGCTCATGGCCGGCCTCGGCATCGCCAGCTATCAAAAGCTGCCGATCGACGCCGTGCCCGACATCACCAACGTCCAGGTACAAATCAACACCGGGGCTGCCGGGTTCTCGCCGCTGGAAACCGAGCAACGCATCACCTTCCCGATTGAAACCGCCATGGCTGGTTTACCGGCGCTGGAGCAGACCCGCTCTCTGTCGCGTTCGGGGCTGTCGCAGGTCACGGTGATCTTCAAGGACGGCACCGATCTGTTCTTCGCCCGGCAATTGGTCAACGAGCGCTTGCAGATCGCCAAGGAGCAATTGCCCGAAGGCGCCGAAGCGGTCATGGGGCCGATTTCTACCGGGCTCGGAGAGATTTTCCTGTGGACGGTGGAGGCGAAGGAGGGCGCGCTGAAGGACGATGGAACGCCCTACACGCCGACCGATCTGCGAGTGATCCAGGACTGGATCATCAAGCCGCAATTGCGCAACGTGCCGGGTGTCGCCGAGATCAACACCATCGGTGGTTTTGCCAAGGAATATCAGATTGCGCCAGACCCGAAACGGCTGGCTGCGTACAAGCTGACTCTCACTGATCTGATCACTGCGCTGGAGCGCAACAACGCCAATGTCGGTGCCGGTTACATCGAGCGCAGCGGCGAGCAATTGTTGATCCGTGCGCCGGGTCAAGTGGCGAGCACCGACGACATAGCCAACATCGTCATGGCCAATGTCGACGGCACGCCGATCCGTATCAAGAACGTCGCTACCGTGGACATCGGCCGTGAACTGCGCAGCGGCGCGGCCACCGAAAACGGTCGCGAAGTGGTTCTTGGCACGGTGTTCATGCTGATCGGCGAGAACAGCCGCACCGTGTCCCAGGCCGTGGCCAGCAAACTTGAGCAGATCAACAAATCCTTGCCCGAGGGCGTGATTGCCGTGCCGGTTTACGACCGCACGCACTTGGTCGATAAAGCCATCGCCACGGTGAAGAAAAACCTCGTGGAAGGTGCGATTCTGGTGATCGCGATTTTGTTCCTGTTCCTCGGCAACATCCGTGCAGCGCTGATTACCGCGATGGTGATTCCGCTGTCGATGCTGTTCACTTTCACCGGCATGTTCAGCAACAAGGTCAGCGCCAACCTGATGAGCCTCGGCGCGCTCGACTTCGGCATCATCGTCGATGGCGCGGTGGTAATCGTCGAAAACACCCTGCGCCGATTGGCCCACGCGCAGCAGCATCACGGGCGCTTACTGACCCGCTCCGAGCGCTTCCATGAAGTGTTTGCGGCGGCGAAAGAGGCGCGCCGGCCGCTGATTTTCGGCCAGTTGATCATCATGGTCGTGTACCTGCCGATCTTCGCCCTGAGCGGTGTCGAGGGGAAAATGTTCCACCCGATGGCATTCACCGTGGTTATCGCATTGCTTGGTGCCATGCTGTTGTCGGTGACTTTTGTGCCCGCGGCGATTGCGCTGTTCGTCACCGGCAAGGTCAAGGAAGAAGAGGGCGTGGTCATGCGCGGTGCTCGCAAGGTCTACGCACCGGCGCTGGCCTGGGTGATGTCCCATCGGGCGGTAGCCGTGGGCGCTGCGTTGGGCGTGATCGTGCTCAGTGGCGTGGTCACCAGCCGCTTGGGCAGCGAGTTTGTACCAAGCCTCAGCGAGGGCGACTTCGCCTTGCAAGCCTTGCGCGTGCCGGGTACTAGCCTCACGCAATCGGTGGGCATGCAGCAGCGACTGGAAACCCTGATCCTCGCCAAAGTGCCGGAAGTCGAACGTGTCTTCGCCCGCACCGGCACCGCCGAAATCGCTTCCGATCCGATGCCGCCAAACATCTCCGACAGCTACGTGATGCTCAAGCCCAAGGAGCAGTGGCCGGACCCGGGCAAGTCTCGTGAAACCCTGATGGCCGAAGTGCAAGCCGCCGCCGCGACGCTGCCGGGCAGCAACTATGAACTCTCGCAGCCGATCCAGTTGCGCTTCAACGAACTGATCTCCGGCGTGCGTAGCGATGTGGCGGTCAAGGTGTTCGGCGATGACATGGACGTGCTGAACGCCACGGCGGCGAAGATTGCCGCCGCCATGCAGAAGGTCAACGGCGCCTCTGAAGTGAAGGTCGAGCAAACCACCGGACTGCCGGTGCTGACCATCAACATCGATCGCGACAAGGCTGCGCGTTACGGGCTCAACGTCGGCGATGTGCAGGACACCATTGCCGTGGCGGTGGGCGGGCGTCAGGCCGGGACGTTGTATGAGGGTGACCGGCGTTTCGACATGGTCGTGCGTTTGTCCGACGCCATGCGCAAGGACATCGATGGCTTGTCGGCGCTGTTGATTCCGGTGCCGGCGCCGCTGAATGGCGATGCGGCGCAGATCGGTTTCATTGCCTTGAAGGAAGTCGCCAGCCTCGATCTGGTGCTCGGGCCGAATCAGGTCAGCCGTGAAAACGGCAAGCGCCTGGTGATCGTCAGCGCCAACGTGCGCGGACGCGATATCGGCTCGTTCGTCAGCGAAGCGGGTGAGGTGATCGAGCGTGACGTGCAGGTGCCGGCCGGTTACTGGATCAGTTGGGGCGGCCAGTTCGAACAGTTGCAGTCGGCGGCCAGGCGTTTGCAGATCGTGGTGCCGGTGGCGTTGCTGCTGGTGTTTGGGTTGTTGTTCATGATGTTCAACAACCTCAAGGATGGCCTGTTGGTGTTTACCGGGATTCCGTTTGCGCTGACCGGGGGGGTCATGGCGCTGTGGCTGCGGGATATTCCGCTGTCGATTTCGGCGGGTGTCGGTTTTATCGCGCTGTCGGGTGTCGCAGTGCTCAACGGTCTGGTGATGATCGCGTTTATCCGCAATCTGCGGGAGGAGGGGCGCTCACTCGGCGACGCGATCACCGAAGGCGCACTCACACGGCTGCGGCCGGTGTTGATGACGGCGCTGGTGGCGTCATTGGGCTTCATTCCGATGGCCCTGGCAACGGGCACAGGGGCGGAAGTGCAGCGTCCGCTGGCGACCGTGGTGATTGGCGGGATTCTTTCTTCGACGATTCTGACGCTGCTGATATTGCCCGCGCTGTACCAGCTGGCGCATCGCCGTGAGGAGGACGTAACACCCGCTACATAGTTCTTCCCTGTGGGAGCGAGCCTGCTCGCGATAGCGGTGGGTCAATAAACGATAATGTTGAATGTTATTGAGTCATCGCGAGCAGGCTCGCTCCCACAAGTTTGTGCCACATAACGGATATGTAATTTGCACGCCACCGTCACGAAAGGTTCGGCTTGTTACCTTGATCCCGTCAGCTACTTAAACGAGGAATCAAACATGAAACTTGCCCAAATCGGTGCCGTTGCAGCAGCTCTGGTGATGTCTTCTCTGGCGATGGCCGAAGGCGGCGGTGACCGCACCTTCGACAGAATGATGACCGCCAACGACCGCTCCATTGAGCTGTTCGTCGCCAAGGAACAGGCCCGCGATCCGGTCGTCGTCAACGAAAAGAAAGACGAAAAAACCAAAGATCTGTAAGCGTGCCGCATCGCACCAAGCCTGTCATCGAACGCCGATGCCGGGCTTTTTCATGAGTCCGCACTGGAGGGATATGGATATGGAAGGTTTCAAGTTGCTCGCGTTTGCCGGCGTCATGGCCGTGTCTCTGAATGCACTGGCCGAAGGGGGGCGGCGACCGAACCTTTGAGCGCGCGTTTAGCGCCAACGTCAAAGCCATGGAGCAATACGCCGTGAGCCAAGGCAAAGCGGCGCCGGTAGTGAAGGACTATGAATACGGCATGAAGCTGGATGTAGTGAAAATTGTCAGCGTTGTGAAGCCGCAGCCAGCCTGCGCTGTCGCCCCCGCCGCCATGACCTATGAAGATTCGAAAGGACAGCTCAACACCCTCAAATACAGCGTGGTGGGTGCCTGCCGAAACAACGGTGGCTGAGGCCACACAATCCCCCAACAGTGCGTATTTCAATTCGGGGTGTTTAAAGGTTGTTTGGGAGATGGGGAGCCTTCTATGTAACTAATCCACCTTTAGCTTATGAAGGGGGATTTAGCGCTTTGGCATTCCTTGAATAACCGCGACCCGTTGAGGGACGCGGTTTTTTAGTGTGCTGGATGACTCAGTTTTTGCTGCTCTTTACGATAGAAAACATCATTCCTGTGTAACGAGTCGTCGTCGCTGAGTAATTAAGGTCGCCCACCTTGCGCTCGGTTGGTTCTTTAGCGTCGAAATTCTTGACCGACTCATGGAAAACGTCCATGACCATTTTTTTGTTCTGCTCAACCGGGATGCCAGGGTTGAGTGCTTCAGTGATCGCAAGCAGAACAGAAAATATCTGAAGTGATTGCTCCTCATTTGGTGAGATGTTAAGGATCACCATGTCCACGTTGCCGTCATTTTTATCGATGGTTCCCATCATCGCCAAGTCCTGGCTGAAAGCATGCGAGAACGTGTCGGTGGCCCCACCCGTCTGAACTTCAAAGTCGGCAGTTTTGAATTCCTTGTTGTATCGACCTACCGCGTCGTTGAACGCGTTATGGAACTCATTGACAGTCAAACCCATGGAGTCTGCGGAACGGTTGGCGTTTGCTTCAACAGTTGCCACGGACTCGAAGCCTTGAGTTTTGGGGTTGAGGTAGTCAACAAGAGCAGAGGCCAGAAGCATGAAGCCCAACCCACCCATGAACAAGGTCCATCGTGTCGGGACCTTGCCGGTTTTTTTGCTCTTGAAAACAGTCGGCGCTATCAGCCCGACGACCGCCACCACCAAAGACAGCAATCCAAACAACGCCACCAGTCCTATTAGTACCACCACGATTCATTCCTTTTGATTTACAGTTTTAAAGTGATGACATTCTAATATCGCGCATCCGAAAAGCCCACGGCGGTGGAGTCGAAAACGAGCGGGACCACGCTCCCTCGCTACAAAATCGGTTAATCAGCGGGCGAAAAAAAGGCGCCCCGAAGGACGCCAAAGGATTCACCTCTTACCAAAGGAGCAAGGAGCTTCTAAAGGTGAATGGGTATGAAGGGTTAACTCAGAGAATCGCCAGCGGATACTCGACAATCACCCGCACTTCATCCAGATCCGATTCATACGCAGTGGCGCGGGTATTGGCCTGGCGCAAACGCAGTGACATGTCTTTCAACGAGCCGCTCTGCACCACGTATTTGACTTCGATGTCGCGTTCCCAGCGCTTCTGGTCGGTCAGCGGATTGCCGTCGGCATCGCGGCGCATGTACACGGCGTTGGCGCTGGAATAGTCGGCGTCGGTGCCACGGGCGTAACGGGTCATGAACGATAATCCCGGCACGCCATAGGTCGTCATGTCGAGGTCGTAACGCACCATCCACGAACGTTCCTTGGGCGAGTTGAAGTCGCTGTACTGGATGGAGTTGTCGAGGAAGATCGAATCGGACTGGCGCAGATAATCGAAGTCGTCATTGCCGTTGTTGCGCTGGTGCGAGAGGGCTACGGAGTGCGCGCCGAGTTTGACTCCGACGCGGCCGCTCCAGATGTTGTTGTCGAACTCGCCGAGCAGTTGTTTGCCTTCGTCGACAGCCTTGTAGTAGTTCAGGCCGCCAAACAACGACAGGTCATCCGACAGCGGGTACGTCCACGCGCTGCCTGCGTAGTATTGATTCCAGGCGTCCTTGAGGCGACTGGAATACAGACTGAAGCTGAGGTTGTTGAGTGCGTAGTCCCCACCGAAGTAACCAATCCACGGCGAATTGACCGGGCCCGCGTAGAACGTCGCGAAATTTTCGCGCATGTCGCTGGAAACCGGTTGGCTCATCGCATGCAGGCGACCGCCCTGTACTGACAGGCCTTCGATACTGGTATTGGTGGCGGTGACACCCCGGAAGCTTTCCGGCAGCAGCCTGGAGTCGCCCGCCGCGACGACCGGGTTGGAGGGAAAGACATCGCCCACTTTAACCACCGTATCAAAGGCTCGCACTTTCGCCGCGCCCCCGACCTTGGTGTATTCGTCCCGCGCCTGGCCTTCACTGTTGACCGGCAGTACGTCGAACGAACTGCGGCCTCCGTTGCGGCCATCACCGGTATCAAGTTTTAACCCGATCATCGCAAACGCATCGACACCCACCCCGACAGTGCCTTGTGTAAACCCGGATTCAAACTTGCTGATGATGGCGTGGGCCCAGGCTTCGGAATAACCGTTGCCGGTGGGACTGGACTGGCCGTCACGGTGATCACGATTGAAGTAGTAGTTGCGGTTGAGCAGCGTCAGGCTGCTGCCTTCGATAAACCCCTCGGCTTTTTCTTCCGCTAACACCAGGGTCGGCCCCGAACCGACCACCACGGCTAAAGCCGCCATCGACATTTTTGTATTGTTAACCATCAAGCACTCCTTGGGATCGGCAGAACTGGAACGTTCTTCGGCGTGGGTTTTATTGTTCGGCGGGAGGGCAGGGCCCACCCGCGTGATCGCCGGGAGACATCGTTGCAATCTGCGGATAACGCCAAGGTGATGGGGTTATTACAATTTCGTCATGTGGGTGGGTACAGCGCGCGGCGACTCAAGTCAGCGCCGCGAGCTGCTCGATGGTCTGGCCAAGGATCAGGACGCGATCATGTCCCGTCTGGAACGCTCGAAGGCCCAAGCCACCTGCGCCCCGAAAATGAACCCCGAGCGCGATGCGCAATACTGGTTCGATCAGCCGGGTGCACCAAAACCGAAACTGGCGAACGAAAAGCCCAAGGGTGAAACCGTGAGCTACAACGAACTGCTGAAGTCGTGGGCAGATGCGCGTAAGTAAACGGCGGCACTGAGAAAGGCGAGCGGCACCGTAAGGTGCCGTTTTTGTTGGTGTCAGATCCAGTATCAGCGACCTGATTGCCCAGTTGGACACGTTCCCGTGTAGGAGCCAGCTTGCTGGCTCCTACACGGGGATTGGGTTCACACGGTTCGAAATTGTAGGAGCTGGCTTGCCAGCGATGGACGTCAACGATAACGCGTGCTGTCTGAGTGAACGCGTCGCCTAGACGCTTTTCGCCGGCAAGCCGGCTCCTACAGGGAATCCCATACGCTTTTGCTTTCCACCACTCATCAGGCCGAGCGTTAGCTCGCCTTCAGCTTTTGATCTGAGCGCCCCCTCGAGAGGCCGAGCGCAGGTTCTGCGCAGTGGGCAACCCGGCATGGATGCCGGGTTAGCCGCCCCCGGCCATGGATGGCCGATGGCGGCGGGCCCACGGAGCAGGACCGGAGCGAGGGCATGCCGAGCCTAGGCGAGGCACCGAACGAAAGGGGCAAGAGCCCTTGGTTACTTGGGGCTCTTCCAAGTGACTCGCCGTAAGGGCGAAACCCATAGCCGCCGTTACCGCAAAAATGGATATGTACGCCAGAGGAGGGGAAAAACAGCAGAACCAAACCCCACAAACGCAAAAACGGCACCCGAAGGTGCCGTTTCTGTTTTCTACGATCTACCGCTAAGCGATCAACCCGCCAGACCAGCCTGCTGAACCAGAGCCAGCAACGGCTGCGGATACAGCCCGAGGAAGAACGCCAGTACGGCGATGGCCAGCAGCATCACGCCGCCTGCACGTTGTTCCCAATGCAGTTGCGCATCGTGGCGACGCAGGTTTGGCTCCATCAGGTACAGAGTGACCATGACGCGCAGGTAGTAGAAGACGCCGATGGCGCTGCCCAGTACCAGGGAACCAACCAGCCACCATTGGTGCGACTCGACACCGGTGGCGATGATGTAGAACTTGCCGATGAAGCCCGCGGTCAGCGGGATACCGGCCAGGGACAGCATCATCACGGTCAGTACGGCGGTCAGGTACGGACGGCGCCAGAACAGGCCGCGGTATTCGTACAGGGCATCCGCGTCACGGCCGTTGTACGGCGAGGACATCAGGGTGATCACGCCGAAGGCGCCGAGGCTGGTGATCACGTAGGTGACCAGGTACACGCCGATGGCTTCCACGGCCAGACCCTTGCTCGCCACCAGGGCGATCAGCAGGTAGCCGAAGTGCGCGATGGACGAGTAACCCAGCAGACGCTTGAGGTTGCTTTGGGTCAGGGCCAGCAGGTTACCGAACAGAATCGAGGCAATGGCGATGATGGTCAGCACGTCGCTGAGTACACCGCTGCTCGCCGCTGGCGAGATCTGGAACAGACGCACCATCACCGCGAACACAGCGACTTTGGAAGCGGTCGCCAGGAACGCCGCCACCGGTGCCGGAGCACCTTCGTAAACGTCCGGGGTCCAGAGGTGGAACGGTACCAGCGACAGTTTGAACGCCAGGCCGATCAGCATCATGCCCAGGCCCATCTGCGCCAGGGAGCTTGGCAGACCGGTGGCCGCGAGGGCCTGGCCGATACCGACAAAGCTCAGGCTGCCGGAATCGGCGTAGAGCAGGGCCATACCGAACAACAGGAACGCGGAACCGGCGGCCGACAGCACCATGTACTTGATACCGGCTTCCAGCGAACGCTTGTTGAAGAAGGCGTAGGCCACCAGACCGTAGACCGGCACCGAGAGCAGTTCCAGACCGATGAACAACCCGGCCAGGTGCTGCGCGCTGACCAGAACCAGGCCACCGGCGGCGGCCATCAGGATCAGCAGATACAGTTCTTCGCGGTTGCCCGGGTAACCCGAACCGCCATCGCCGAGGTAGGCGTGGGCGAGGGTCACACAGGCCAGGGTGGCGACCAGGATCAGCGCCATGTACAAGCAGGCAAAGCTATCGATCTGCAGCAGTGGGGTCACGGCCAATGGCGCGACTTTCAAGGCTGGCAGGATCGACAGCAACGCCAGGTTCAGGCCCGCCACGGAAATCAGGAAGGTCTGCGAGTGGTTGCGGCGCCAGGCAATCGCCAGCATCACCACGATGATCGTGGCGCTGGTGATCAACAACGGCGCTAGCGCGATAAAGTGTTGAGTCGTGAATTCCATAGCGCTCTTACCGGGCCGAAGCGAGTTGAGTGAAGGCGGTGCCGAGCCATTGCTGCACGCCATGCATCGTCGCAGCAGAGGTATCGAGGAACGGTTGCGGGTACACGCCGATGTAGATCAGCAGTGCCGCCAGACCGACCACCATGATCAGTTCGCGACCGTCCATGCCATGCAGCACCGCGTCCGATTTGGCCGGACCGAAGTACGCACGGTGGATCATGATCAGCGAGTAGACCGAACCGAACACCAGGCCCGACGTCGCGATGATGGTGACCAACGGTGCAGCAGGGAAGGTACCGATCAGGATCAGGAACTCACCGACAAAGTTACCGGTGCCCGGCAAGCCCAGCGACGCGGCTGCGAAGAACAGGCTGAGGGCCGGTAGGTAAGCGATCTTCGACCACAGGCCACCCATTTCACGCATGTCGCGGGTGTGGGTACGTTCGTACAACTGACCGCTCAGGATAAAGAGTGCCGCGGCCGACAGACCGTGCGCCAGCATCTGCATCACCGCGCCCTGCAGCGCCAGTTGGCTGCCGGAGTAGATGCCGATCAGTACGAAGCCCATGTGGGAAACGGACGAGAAGGCGATCAGACGCTTGATGTCGGTTTGTGCGAAGGCCAGGAACGCGCCGTAGAAAATCCCGATCAGACCGAGGGTCATGGCGATCGGCGCAAACTCGGCCGACGCATTCGGGAACAGCGGCAGGGCGAAACGCAGCAGACCGTACGCAGCGGTTTTCAGCAAGATACCGGCCAGGTCGACGGAACCTGCGGTCGGCGCCTGGGCGTGAGCATCAGGTAACCAGGAGTGGAACGGTACGACTGGCAGCTTGACCGCGAAGGCGATGAAGAAACCGAGCATCAGGATGTACTCGGTGGTCAGCGACATCTTGGTTTTCAACAGATCGGCGTAGTTGAAAGTAATCACGCCGGTGTCGTTGAAGTTGACCAGTACCAGACCCAGGATCGCCACCAACATGATCAGGCCGGAAGCCTGAGTGAAGATGAAGAACTTGGTCGCCGCGTAGATCCGGGTTTTCTTGCCGTCCGAAGAACTGTGACCCCAGAGCGCGATGAGGAAGTACATCGGCACCAGCATCATTTCCCAGAAGAAGAAGAACATGAACAGGTCGAGGGCGAGGAACACGCCGACGACACCGCCCAGGATCCACATCAGGTTCAAGTGGAAGAAGCCAACGTGACGTTGAATCTCTTTCCACGAGCAGAGTACCGAAAGCACACCCAGCAGACCGGTCAGCATGATCATCAGCAGCGACAGGCCGTCGAGGGCCAGGTGCACGCTGATGCCGAAGCGCTCGATCCAGATGTGCTTGAACTCAAGCGCCCAGGTCGGGTCGGCGCCAGGCGCCGGGGCAAATGAATAGTCACCGGTGGCCCACAGCCAGAGGCCGAGGGAGAGCAACAGGGACATGGTGATCAGCGCAATCCAGCGGGGGAGGGTGGCGCCGAAGCGCTCACCCATCCAGCACAGCAGGCCGCCGATGAAGGGGATCAGGATTAGCCAAGGCAGAATCATGACGGGCTCAATTCCTTTCGCAAGTTCGCAAGGTTCATATTCAGACCGCTACCAGCACGATGGCGCCGATGACCAGCACGGAGCCGGCTGCCATCGATGCCGCGTACCAACGCAGTTGACCGGTTTCGGTACGGCTCAGGGCGGTGTGACCGCCTTTGGCCATACGCGGGATCAGACCGATGGTCTGGTCGAGCGGGTCTTTGCGCAGTACATGGCTGATCGCCAGGTATGGCTTGACGAACAGTTTGTCGTAGATCCAGTCGAAGCCCCAGGCAGCGAACCACCAGGCCGAAAGGAAGCGGCCGATGCCGCTGTTGGCGATTGCAGTGACGAAACGACGCTTGCCGAGGAACAGCAATGCGGCCAGCAGGATACCGGCCAGGGCGATGGCGCCCGAGGCGATTTCCAGACTGTGCTTGGCTTCGCCGCCGGCATGGCCGACGCTTTCCGGCAGCACGCCGTGCAGTGGCGGAACGATCATCGCGCCAATGGCGGTGGACAATACGATCAGCACCGACAGTGGCAGCCAGTGAGCGATGCCGTGACCGGCGTGCGCTTCGGTCTTCACTTCACCGTGGAACGCGATGAAGATCAGGCGGAAGGTGTACAGCGAAGTCATGAATGCGCCGACCAGACCTGCGTACAGCAGACCCTGGTTGCCGCTGGCAAACGCTTCCCAAAGGATTTCGTCCTTGGAGTAGAAGCCTGCGGTCACCAGTGGCAGGGCCGCCAGGGCCGCGCCGCCGACGATGAAGCTGGCGTAGGCCAGTGGCAGTTTCTTCCACAGGCCGCCCATCTTGAAGATGTTCTGCTCGTGGTGGCAGGCAACGATCACCGCACCGGATGCAAGGAACAGCAGCGCCTTGAAGAAGGCGTGGGTCATCAGGTGGAAAATCGCGCCATCCCATGCGCCAACGCCCAGCGCCAGGAACATGTAGCCGATCTGGCTCATGGTCGAGTAGGCGAGGATACGTTTGATGTCGGTCTGAACCAGTGCCGCGAAACCGGCGAGTACCAGGGTCACGCCACCGACGATTCCTACCAGATGCAGGATTTCCGGCGCCAGGGTGAACAGGCCGTGGGTACGGGCGATCAGGTAGACACCGGCGGTCACCATGGTCGCGGCGTGGATCAGTGCCGAAACCGGGGTAGGACCGGCCATCGCATCCGCCAGCCAGGTTTGCAGTGGCAGTTGCGCGGATTTACCGACAGCGCCGCCCAGCAGCATCAGGGTGGCCATGACCATCCAGAAGTCGCCGGCCTGGAATTTCTGCGGTGCCAGCACCAGCAGTTCCTGGACGTTCAGCGTACCCAGTTGGGCGAACAGGATGAACAGGCCGATGGCCATGAACACGTCGCCGATGCGGGTCACGATAAAGGCTTTGAGTGCCGCGTTACCGTTGTTGCGGTTGCTGTAGTAGAAACCGATCAACAGGTACGAGCACAGGCCCACGCCTTCCCAGCCGAAGTACAGGAACAACAGGTTATCGCCCAGGACCAGGAACAGCATGCTGGCGATAAACAGGTTGGTGTAGGCGAAGAAGCGCGAGTAACCGGCTTCACCGCGCATGTACCAGGACGCGAACAGGTGGATCAGGAAGCCGACACCGACCACGACACCGAGCATGGTCAGGGACAGACCATCCAGGTACAGCGCGAAGTTCGGCGTGAAGCCTTCCACCGCCATCCACTGCCACAACACCTGGGTGTAGTGACCGCCTTCAGGTGGCGCGACGTTGAACTGCCAGATCACGTAAGCGGTGACGATGGCAGACAGGCCGATGGAACCGACGCCGATCAGCGCCGACAGGTTTTCCGAGAGGCGTCCACGGGAGAACGACAGCAGCAGGAAACCGATGAGAGGGAATACGAAAGTCAGATAGAGAAGATTCATCCGCGCATCTCACTGGCAGCGTCGATATCGAGCGTGTGGAAGCGGCGATACAGTTGCAGCAGGATCGCCAGGCCGATACTGGCCTCGGCGGCTGCCAGGCTGATCACCAGGATGAACATGATCTGTCCATCCGGCTGCGCCCAGCGGCTACCGGCAACGATGAACGCCAAAGCGGAGGCATTCATCATGACCTCCAGGCTCATCAGCACGAAGAGAATGTTGCGGCGGACCATCAGGCCGACCAGACCGAGGCAGAACAGGATGCCGGCGACCGCCAGACCATGCTCCAAAGGGATAGCAGGCATCGTCATTGCTCCTTGGCTTCGTTACGGCCCAAGTGGAACGCCGTCACGGCTGCGGCGAGCAGCAGCATCGAGGCGAGTTCGACCACCAGCAGGTACGGACCGAACAGGCTGATGCCCACGGCCTTGGCGTCTACGGTGGTGTGGCCGACGGCCTGGCCGCTCTGGTGGGAGAACAGCACGTACAGCAGTTCAGCCAGCAGCAGGGCGCCGAGAATCACCGGGCCGAGCCAGATGCCGGGCTTGAGCCAGACGCGCTCTTGCTGAACCGAGGCCGGGCCCAGGTTCAGCATCATCACCACGAACACGAACAGCACCATGATGGCGCCAGCGTAGGCGATCACTTCCAGAACACCGGCAAACGGTGCGCCGAGGGCAAAGAACGTCATGGCCACGGCGATCAGCGAAATGATCAGGTAGAGCAGGGCGTGCACAGGGTTGGTGTGGGTGATCACGCGAAGCGTGGACACCACAGCGATACCCGATGCGAAATAGAAAGCGAATTCCATCTTTCTTCCTTAAGGCAGCAAGCTCTTCACGTTGATCGGTTCGGCTTCATTCTGCGCGGAGCCTTTCGGCTTCCCGGCAATCGCCATACCTGCAACACGATAGAAGTTGTAATCAGGGTTTTTGCCGGGGCCGGAGATCAGCAGATCTTCTTTCTCGTAAACCAGGTCCTGACGTTTGAACTCGGCCATCTCGAAATCCGGTGTCAGCTGGATCGCTGTGGTCGGGCAGGCTTCCTCGCAGAGGCCGCAGAAAATGCAGCGCGAGAAGTTGATGCGGAAGAAGTCCGGGTACCAGCGACCGTCTTCGGTTTCAGCTTTCTGCAGCGAGATGCACCCGACCGGGCACGCCACGGCGCACAGGTTGCAGGCTACACAACGCTCTTCGCCATCAGGGTCGCGGGTCAGGACGATACGGCCACGGTAGCGCGGCGGCAGGTAGACCGGTTCTTCCGGGTACTGCAGCGTGTCGCGCTTGCGGAAGGCGTGGCCGAAAATCATCACCAGGCTGCGAAGCTGGGTGAAGAAGCCATGCACGATGTCAAATATGTACTTCATGATTCTCTATCCTCACTGAGCCGCGACGGCGGGCGTGTTGAGCAACACGATCGCAGCGGTCACCAGCATGTTGACGAGGGTCAGCGGCAGGCAGAACTTCCAGCTGAAGTCCATCACTTGGTCATACCGTGGGCGCGGAATCGAGGCGCGCAACAGGATGAAGATCATGATGAAGAACGCGGTTTTCAGTGCAAACCAGATGAACGGGATCTGCGGCAGAATGTTGAACGGACCGTGCCAGCCACCGAAGAACAAGGTCACCAGCAGCGCCGAAATCAACACGATGCCGATGTACTCGCCGACGAAGAACATGCCCCATTTCATGCCGGCGTATTCAATGTGGTAACCGTCAGCCAGTTCCTGCTCCGCTTCCGGCTGGTCGAACGGGTGACGGTGAGTCACGGCGACGCCGGCGATGAAGAAGGTCAGGAAACCGAAGATCTGCGGAATGATGAACCACAGGTTCTGCGCTTGGTATTCAACGATGTCGCGCATGTTGAACGAGCCGACCTGGATCACGATGCCCATCAGCGACAGGCCCATGAACACTTCGTACGACACGGTCTGTGCCGAGGCCCGCAAGCTGCCCAGCAGGGCGAACTTGTTGTTACTCGACCAGCCGGCGAACAGCACCGCGTAGACCGACAGACCGGCCATGGCGAAGAAGAACAGGATGCCGATGTTGATGTCCGCCACGCCCCAGGTCGGGGTGATCGGGATGATCGCGAAGGCAATCAGCAGGGCGCTCATGGCCACGACCGGTGCCAGGGTGAAGATCATCTTGTCGGCGAACGGCGGGGTCCAGTCTTCCTTGAAGAACATCTTGATCATGTCGGCCGCGATCTGGAACGCGCCGAACGGGCCGACGCGGTTCGGACCGTAACGGTCCTGCCAGAGGGCGAGCAGACGACGCTCGACCCAGCTCAGCAGCGCGCCGCACACCACCACGGCGAGCAGGATCACGATGGCCTTGAGGACCGCGATGATCACGTCAATCACTTCAGGCGTGAACCAGGTCATTGAGCTGCCTCCTGCAGACCGTCAACGGATTTGCCAAAGATCGCTGGCGGAATGCCCGCGATACCGGCCGGCAATGCGACCAGGCCAGCACCCAGCTCTTCGTTGATGCGCAGCGGCAGACGCAGGGTCTGGCCGGCAACGTTCAAGCTCAGCAGGGCACCGTCATTGACACCCAGACGGTCGGCTTCGGACTTGGCCAAAGCGACGTAGGCGGCCGGGATGCGTTCCTGAACCGGTGCGGCTTTCGAAGAGTTCTCTTCGCTGCCGAGCAGGTGGAAGAACGGCACGACCTGCCAGGTGCCCGGGGCCGGGTTGAAGGCGCGCGGAACAGCCGAGAACCAGTTCAGCGAATCACCGGTGCTTTCGATCAGGCGGGTGCCCGGGTCGCCAGCGCGGATGTGACCACCGACTTCGTCCTGGAACTTGTTCCAGGCTTGCGGCGAGTTCCAGCCCGGAGACCAGGCGAAAGGCACTTGCTGACGCGGTTCGGCCGAGCCCGAGTAACCTTCCATGGAGAAGGCGAACGCGGTGTCCTTGTCTTGCGGGGTACGCGGTTCGTGCACGTTGATATCAGCGCGCATGGCGGTACGACCCGAGTAACGCAGCGGTTCGCGGGCAAGCTTCATGCCCTTGATGCGGAACGAGGCGGACGGTGCGGCATCGACGATGCGGTTCAGTTGCGGCGTGCTTGCAGCGACGGCAGCGGTGACGTGGTCCAGTTGGGTCCAGTCGATCGGCTGGTTCAGCAAGGTAGCGCGCAGGGCATGCAGCCAGCGCCAGCCTTCGTGAACCAGGATGCTCGCGTCCATGTACTTCGGATCGAAGACCTGGAAGAAGCGCTGGGCGCGGCCTTCCTGGCTGACCAGCGTACCGTCGCCTTCAGCGAAGCTGGCGGCTGGCAGAACCAGGTGCGCGCGATCGCTGGTGGCGGTTTTCTGGTGGTCGGCAACGATCACCACTTTCGCGGCGGTCAGGGCGGCATCGACACGGGCTTTGTCGGTACGGGTGTACAGATCGTTTTCCAGCACGACGATGGCGTCGGCCTTGCCATCGATCACCGCTTGCAGCGCGGCGTCGACCGATTCGCCACCGAGCATGGCCAGGCCGAGGCTGTTGGCCTCTGGCACGATCAGGCTGATGGAACCGTTCTTCTCGCGCAGCTTCAGGGCTTTGGCGATGTTCGCGGCAGCTTCGATCAATGCTTTGGAACCCAGCGAGGTACCGGCAATGATCAGTGGACGCTTGGCCGCGAGCAGGGCGTCGGCAATGCGCTTGGCCAGTTCGAGGGCTTCGGTGTCGAGGCCTTCAACGGCTGGGGCGCTGGCGTCGAGGGCGTGAGCCACGGCGAAACCGATGCGCGCCAGGTCATCTGGAGCGGCGTGAACGCACTCTTCGGCGATGTCGTCGAGCTTGGTTTCAGCCAGGCTGGCGATGAACAGCGGGTTCAGCTCGTGCTGACCGATGTTCTTCACCGCAGCGTCGAGCCAAGGCTGAACGCGCATGGAGTCGGCCATGTCTTCGGCCTTGCCCTTGACCGATTGACGCAGGGACAGCGCCATACGGGCGGCGGTCTGGGTCAGGTCTTCGCCGAGGACGAAGATCGCATCGTGATCTTCGATGTCGCGCATGTTCGGGATCGGCAGCGGGCTGTCTTTCAGCACCTGCATGACCAGACGAATGCGTTCCAGCTCGGCGGCTTCGATACCGGAGTAGAAGTGCTCGGCGCCGACCAGCTCGCGCAACGCGTAGTTGCTTTCGAGGCTGGCACGCGGCGAACCGATACCGACGATGTTGCGACCGCGCAGCAGGTCAGCCGCTTTATCCAGCGCTTCGTCGAGGCTCAGCTTGGTGCCGTTGGCCAGCAGAGGCTGACGCGGGCGGTCTTCGCGGTTGACGTAGCCATAGCCGAAACGGCCACGGTCGCACAGGAAGTACTGGTTGACCGAACCGTTGAAGCGGTTTTCGATCCGACGCAGTTCGCCGTAACGCTCGCCCGGGGAGATGTTGCAACCGCTGGAGCAGCCATGGCAGATGCTCGGCGAGAACTGCATGTCCCACTTGCGGTTGTAGCGCTCGGAGTGAGTCTTGTCGGTGAACACACCGGTCGGGCAGACCTCGGTGAGGTTGCCGGAGAATTCGCTTTCCAGTACGCCGTCTTCAACGCGACCGAAGTACACGTTGTCGTGGGCGCCGAACACACCAAGGTCGGTGCCGCCAGCGTAATCCTTATAGAAGCGCACGCAGCGGTAGCAAGCGATGCAGCGGTTCATTTCGTGGGAAATGAACGGGCCCAGTTGCTGGTTCTGGTGGGTACGCTTGGTGAAGCGATAACGGCGCTCGTTGTGGCCGGTCATCACGGTCATGTCTTGCAGGTGGCAGTGACCGCCTTCCTCACAGACCGGGCAGTCGTGCGGGTGGTTGGTCATCAGCCATTCAACAACACTGGCGCGGAAGGCCTTGGACTCTTCATCTTCGATGGAGATCCAGGTGCCGTCGGTGGCAGGGGTCATGCAGGACATGACGATGCGACCGCGGGTGTCGTTCTCGTCGGTGTACTGCTTGACCGCGCACTGGCGGCAAGCGCCAACGCTGCCAAGGGCAGGGTGCCAGCAGAAATAAGGGATATCGAGGCCTAGCGACAGACATGCCTGTAACAGGTTGTCTGCCCCATCGACTTCGAGCTCTTTGCCGTCTACGTGGATAGTGGCCATGGTTCAAAGTTCTTCGTTGGCCCGGTGTCAGCGGGCGTGGCTAATGGAATCTTGTTATTCGCGTGAATCAACACAGCCGTTCAAGGCGTCATCACACGAGAAGGCGAACGGCACGGACCGTTCGCCTTTTTTAAGCGTTAAGCGCCGACTACGATCGGCCTTGCCAGAGGCGGGACGACGGCGCTGACAGGCGCGATGCCGGCTTCGAACTCATGGCGGAAGTATTTGATTGCGCTGCCCAATGGCTCCACGGCACCCGGTGCGTGAGCACAGAAGGTCTTGCCTGGGCCGAGGAAACCGACCAGACCCAGCAGGGTCTCGATGTCGCCTGGCTGGCCTTCGCCGTTCTCGATGGCCATCAGCAGCTTGACGCTCCATGGCAAACCATCGCGGCAAGGGGTGCAGAAACCACAGGATTCGCGGGCGAAGAACTGCTCCATGTTGCGCAGCAGGGAAACCATGTTGACGCTGTCGTCCACCGCCATGGCCAGGCCGGTACCCATACGGGTGCCCACTTTGGCGATGCCGCCGGCGTACATTTGTGCGTCCAGGTGTTCAGGCAACAGGAAACCGGTACCGGCGCCGCCTGGCTGCCAGGCCTTGAGCTTGTAACCGTCGCGCATGCCGCCAGCGTAGTCTTCGAACAACTCGCGACCGGTGACGCCGAATGGCAATTCCCACAGGCCCGGGTTCTTGACCTTGCCGGAGAAGCCCATGAGCTTGGTGCCCATGTCTTCACTGCCTTCGCGCGCCAACGATTTGTACCAGTCCACGCCATCGGCAATGATCGCCGGGACGTTGCACAGGGTTTCAACGTTGTTCACGCAAGTCGGCTTGCCCCACACGCCAACGGCGGCAGGGAAGGGCGGCTTGGAGCGCGGGTTGGCGCGGCGGCCTTCGAGGGAGTTGATCAGTGCGGTTTCTTCACCGCAGATGTAACGCCCGGCGCCGGTGTGGACGAACAGCTCGAAATCGAAGCCGCTGCCCAGGATGTTCTTGCCCAAAAGGCCAGCTGCCTTGGCTTCTTCCACCGCACGGTTGAGGTGCTTGGCGGCGGTGGTGTATTCGCCACGCAGGAAGATGTAGCCACGGTAGGTTTTCAGTGCGCGGGCACTGATCAGCATGCCTTCGATTAGCAGATGGGGCAGTTGCTCCATCAGCATGCGGTCTTTCCAGGTGTTCGGCTCCATTTCATCCGCGTTGCACAGCAGGTAGCGGATGTTGATGGATTCGTCTTTGGGCATCAGGCCCCACTTCACGCCCGTGGGGAAGCCTGCACCGCCGCGACCTTTCAGGCCGGCGTCTTTCACGGTCTGGACGATGTCGTCCTGTGCCATGTCGGCGAAGGCTTTGCGCGCAGCCGCGTAACCGTTCTTGGCCTGGTACTCGTCGAGCCAGACAGCTTCGCCGTCGTCACGCAGACGCCAGGTCAGCGGGTGAGTCTCGGCCGAACGCTTGATGCGGTTGGCAGGACCGAAGGAAGTCAGGGTCATACGTAGCCCTCGAGCAATTTGGCAACGCCGGCAGGCTGCACATCACCGAAAGTGTCGTCGTCGATCATCAACGCCGGCGCCTTGTCGCAGTTGCCGAGGCAGCAGACCGGCAGCAGGGTGAAACGACCGTCGGCGGTGGTCTGGCCCAGGCCGATGCCGAGTTTGCTCTGGATCTCGCTGACTACCGATTCATGGCCGCCGATGTAGCAGACCATGCTGTCGCAGACGCGAATGATGTGGCGACCGACTGGCTGACGGAAGATCTGGCTATAGAAAGTCGCCACGCCTTCAACGTCGCTCGCCGGGATGCCGAGGATCTCGCCGATCGCGTACAGGGCGCCGTCAGGCACCCAGCCACGTTCCTTCTGGACGATCTTCAGGGCTTCGATCGACGCCGCGCGCGGGTCTTCGTAGTGATGCAGCTCGTGCTCGATGGCCGAGCGCTCGGTTTCACTCAAGGTGAAACGGTCTGTCTGGATAAGCGTGCTGTTCATGCTTAGCGGTCCACGTCGGCCATAACGAAATCGATACTACCCAGGTACGCAATCAAGTCCGCGACCATGCTGCCTTTGATCACCGAAGGGATCTGCTGCAGGTGCGGGAAGCTTGGGGTGCGAATCCGGGTGCGGTAGCTCATGGTGCCGCCATCGCTCGTCAGGTAATAACTGTTGATGCCCTTGGTCGCTTCGATCATCTGGAAGGATTCGTTGGCCGGCATGACCGGGCCCCACGAAACTTGCAGGAAGTGCGTGATCAGGGTCTCGATGTGCTGCAGCGTGCGCTCTTTCGGCGGCGGCGTGGTCAGCGGGTGATCCGCCTTGTACGGGCCTTCCGGCATGTTGCGCATGCACTGGTCGATGATCTTGATGCTCTGGCGCATTTCTTCGACGCGCACGATGCAACGGTCGTAGGCATCGCCATTGGCGGCCAGCGGCACTTCGAATTCGAAGTTCTCGTAGCCCGAGTATGGACGCGCTTTACGCAGGTCGAAGTCGCAACCGGTCGAACGCAGGCCTGCACCGGTGACGCCCCATTCGAGGGCCTCTTTGGTGTTGTAGGCAGCGACGCCGATGGTCCGGCCACGCAGGATGCTGTTGTCCAGGGCGGCTTTCTGGTATTCGTCCAGACGCTTTGGCATCCACTCGACGAAGTCTTTCACCAGCTTTTCCCAGCCGCGCGGCAGGTCGTGGGCGACGCCACCGATGCGGTACCAGGCCGGGTGCAGACGGAAACCGGTAATGGCTTCGATCACCGTGTACGCCTTCTGGCGGTCGGTGAAGGTGAAGAACACCGGGGTCATGGCGCCGACGTCCTGGATGTAGGTACCCAGGAACAGCAGGTGGCTGGTGATCCGGAAGAACTCGGCCATCATGATGCGGATGACGTCGACCTTCTCGGGCACCTTGATGCCGGCCAGCTTCTCGACCGAGAGCACGTACGGCAGGTTGTTCATCACGCCGCCGAGGTAGTCGATACGGTCGGTGTATGGGATGAAGCTGTGCCAGGACTGACGCTCGGCCATCTTCTCGGCACCACGGTGGTGGTAGCCGACGTCCGGTACGCAGTCGACGATCTCTTCACCGTCCAGCTGCAGGATGATGCGGAACGCACCGTGCGCGGAAGGGTGGTTGGGACCAAGGTTGAGGAACATGTAGTCCTCGTTCGCACCGGAACGCTTCATGCCCCAGTCTTCAGGCTTGAAGCGCGCGGCTTCTTCCTCAAGCTGTTGCTTGGCCAGGTTCAGGGTGAACGGGTCGAACTCGGTGGCACGGGCCGGGAAGTCCTTGCGCAGCGGGTGACCTTCCCAGGTCGGCGGCATCATGATGCGGGTCAGGTGCGGGTGGCCGGCAAAGTCGATGCCGTACATGTCCCACACTTCACGCTCGTACCAGTTGGCGTTCGGCCAGATCCCGGTGACGGTCGGCACGCTGAGGTCGCTCTCGGACAAGGCGACCTTGATCATCACGTCACTATTACGTTCGATCGACATCAGGTGATAGAACACGGTGAAGTCGGCGCCGCTTGGCAGCCCTTGACGCTTGGTGCGCAGACGCTCGTCCACGCCGTGCAGGTCATAGAGCATGACGTACGGCTTGGGCAGGTTGCGCAGGAAGGTCATCACTTCGACGAGTTTGGCGCGGGCAACCCAAAGCACCGGCATGCCGGTGCGGGTAGGCTGGGCGGTGAACGCCTCGGGGCCAAAACGGTTATTCAGTTCGACGACCACATCCTGGTCGTCTGCCTTGTAAGGCGGGATGTACAGAGCACTGCCTGTAGTCATGGTTATTTATCGCTTTCGGTCAACGTAAAGAATGAAGCCAGTGTCTCGTTCTATATAAGAAGCAGATCTGGATCAGACTTCGTCGGGGCTGCGCAGGTTGGTGACTGCGATTCGCTGTTCGCGGCGCTTGTCCTTCTCGGAAGGCATCTCGGCGCGATACACGCCTTGATCGCCAACGACCCAGGAAAGCGGGCGACGCTCCTGTCCTATCGACTCCTGCAAAAGCATCAAGCCTTGCAGAAAAGCTTCAGGGCGGGGCGGGCAGCCAGGCACGTAGACGTCCACGGGCAGGAACTTGTCCACCCCTTGAACGACTGAGTAGATGTCGTACATGCCACCGGAGTTGGCGCACGAACCCATGGAGATGACCCATTTAGGTTCGAGCATTTGCTCGTAGAGACGCTGAATGATCGGCGCCATCTTGATGAAGCAGGTACCGGCGATAACCATGAAATCCGCCTGACGCGGCGATGCCCGGATAACCTCGGCGCCAAAGCGCGCGATGTCGTGGGGCGCCGTGAAGGCGGTGGTCATTTCCACGTAGCAGCACGAAAGGCCGAAGTTATACGGCCACAGGGAGTTCTTGCGCCCCCAGTTGATCGTGCCGTTAAGCACGTCTTCGAGCTTGCCCATGAAGATGTTTTTGTGGACTTGATCTTCTAACGGATCGGAAACGGTTTCCCGTTCGCCAATCGGATACTGCTCGTTAGGAGCATCGGGGTCGATCCTGGTGAGATTGTATTGCATTGCCAAAGCCTCATTGTTTCAGCTTCGCTTGCCGCTTACGACGAGCTTCCGGAGCCCAGTCAAGGGCGCCCACTCGGAATAGGTAGACAAGGCCTGCCAACAGAATTGCTATGAAAACGAGAGCTTCGACGAATCCGGTCCAGCCGCTTTCGCGGACGGACACAGACCAGGCAAAGAGAAAAAGGGCTTCGATATCGAAGATCACGAAGAGCATCGCGACCAGATAGAATTTGGCTGAGAGCCGCAAGCGGGCGCCACCTGTAGGTAGCATGCCGGACTCGAACGGTTCGTTTTTGCTGCGGCCCCAGGCTTTTGACCCGAGGAGGCTGGAGACGCCGAGCATGAAGGCGCAAAGGCCGACGACGCCCAGAAGGAAAATGGCAAAGCCCCAGTTGTGGGCCATGAGTCCTGTCGCTTCGGGCATGCTGGTAATCCTTAACAGAGAGCAAAGGTCTCTGAGCTTGAAAAAGAAACAAAGCAGTGACGATATGTCGCAGCAATCAATCCCGCTGATTTTATGGCACAACACCGTGCAAGTAAAATTCCTATAGCGAAATTATTTATAGGAATAAGGACATAGCGCACCTCCAAAGTCCCGCAGCCCATGCGTTGCGGGCATTAGCAGGCTTTTCATCAATTATGTTTTGTAGGGAATGTAACGAACATAGTTTGAGCTAAATGATAATCAATATTGTTTGAAACGGTTTTCAAACTGTTTAACGGGTAGGTGGGTGGAAAGTTGTCTTATATGCGCGTTACTGCAAGTAGCGGGCGGCACCGTTTTACCCTGTTTTTCTGATCGTGAAACTGCGCTGGATCAAGGATTTTTCCTGAATCACCACCGTCCCCTCTGTAGGAGTGAGCCTGCTCGCGATAGCGGTCTGTCAGGTGGCATCTTTGCCGGATGTGCCGGCCTCATCGCGAGCAGGCTCGCTCCTACAAGGGGTTTGTGGTGGCTCGTAAATCGCAGGCAAAAAAAACGCCCCGAACCAGTCGGGGCGTCAGATGTGCGGCATTGCGGTTAGCTTTTTATTCGGTCCGCAACGGCCGTTCGTTCAGGCGAAGCAGATCAGTGGAACTGTTCTTCTTCAGTCGAACCGGTCAGTGCGGTAACCGACGACGAGCCGCCCTGGATCACGGTGGTCATGTCGTCGAAGTAGCCGGTGCCCACTTCCTGCTGGTGAGCCACGAAGGTGTAACCCTTGGCGGCGTCGGCGAATTCCTGCTCTTGCAGCTTCACGTAGGCAGTCATGTCGTTGCGGGCGTAGTCGTGCGCCAGGTTGAACATGCTGTGCCACATGTTGTGAATGCCGGCCAGGGTGATGAACTGGTGCTTGTAACCCATGGCGGACAGTTCGCGCTGGAACTTGGCGATGGTCGCGTCGTCCAGGTTTTTCTTCCAGTTGAAGGAAGGCGAGCAGTTGTACGACAGCAGTTGGTCCGGGTATTCCTTCTTGATCGCTTCAGCGAAGCGACGGGCTTCGTCCAGATCCGGCTTGGCGGTTTCGCACCAGATCAGGTCGGCGTACGGAGCGTAAGCCAGGCCGCGAGCGATTGCCTGGTCCAGGCCGGCGCGCACTTTGTAGAAGCCTTCCTGGGTACGTTCGCCAGTCACGAATGGCTGGTCGTACGGGTCGCAGTCGGAAGTCAGCAGGTCGGCCGCGTTAGCGTCGGTACGTGCCAGGATGATGGTCGGAGTACCGGCAACGTCAGCCGCCAGACGGGCAGCGGTCAGCTTCTGTACGGCTTCCTGGGTAGGAACCAGTACCTTGCCGCCCATGTGGCCGCATTTTTTCACGGAAGCCAGTTGGTCTTCGAAGTGAACGCCGGCGGCGCCTGCTTCGATCATGCTCTTCATCAGCTCGTAGGCGTTCAGTACGCCGCCGAAACCGGCTTCGGCGTCAGCCACGATTGGTGCGAAGTAGTCGATGTAACCTTCGTCGCCCGGGCCCTTGCCGGCTTTCCACTGGATCTGGTCAGCACGACGGAACGAGTTGTTGATGCGCTTGACCACGGTTGGAACCGAGTCCACCGGGTACAGCGACTGGTCCGGGTACATCGATTCGGCGGAGTTGTTGTCCGCAGCAACCTGCCAGCCCGACAGGTAGATCGCCTGGATGCCGGCTTTGACTTGTTGTACAGCCTGGCCGCCGGTCAGGGCGCCCATGCAGTTGACGAAATCTTTCTCAGGACGGAAGGACGGCTTGGCGCCCTGGGTGACCAGGTTCCAGAGCTTCTCGGCGCCGAGTTTTGCAAAGGTGTGCTCAGGTTGAACCGAGCCACGCAGGCGGACGACGTCAGCAGCGGAGTAAGCGCGTGTCACGCCTTTCCAGCGTGGGTTTTCAGCCCAGTCTTTTTCGAGGGCTGCAATTTGCTGTTCGCGTGTCAGTGCCATGGAGATAAACCTCGTCGCGTCTTTTACGGAAAGTTGTTCTGCGGTGGAAAATTCATGCGCTCGCAGACCAGAAGCTTAGGCGGTCAAGTCGAATTCGGCGGGGTTGGCGACGGGATGAACGATGGGCTCGAGGGGAAGTGAGCAGGTAAGGGCGGACTGGCGAGCGCATTCGGGCGTCGTGGGCCTTTATACGAACTTCAGTGTGATGCCGGGTTACCTAAATACGCTTCCGTCCCTCGGGACAACTTCGTTCCAGTCGGCAACCTCGTCAAACACACCTTGTGGGCGGTACAGACACGAAACGGCTCGCGGGGTAGGTGCGAGCATCGCCTCGAAGGCCCTTGCCAGGGCCCCTGATTAGCGGGAGCGAGGCCATCATGCCTTCGCTTTTTTGGCTCGTCAAACGTTTTGTAGTGCTTTTTTTATGGCACTACATCTTTGGTCTAATACGACTAATCAGTCAGTTTTTGGTGGTTTAGTCCAAAGTATCGACTTTCACCCGCAGGGTCATGTCATCCCGGCCCTGAGTCGAGTAGCTGCGGGTCATGCCCTGTTTGTCGGCCTGAGTCTGGTGATTCACGCCGGCGAGGGTGATCCATTCGCCGAGGCGGCCGGTGACGGTTGTGTCGGTGCTTTGCACGTTCACTACATCGGGACGTTCCTGGCTCATGCGGTCACGGTTGGTACTGATCGACAGGTGAACGATGTCGCCGGTGACGCTGGCGGTGACATAGAAACCCTGGGTGACGTTGCGGTATTCGGTCTGGCTGCGGGGATCGCCATACGAATCGATCTGCGTGCTGGTCAGCGGCACGCTCTGGCCGACCTGGATCAGCGCCGGTGTGCCTTCGCTGGCCTGGACTTGCTGAATGCCGCCGTCACGGCTTTCGGTGCTGCGATTGATGATTCGGGTCTGGCTGGGTTTGGCGCCGTTCACCGAATAACCCTGATCGCCCTGGAAGTTGTTTTCGTTGGTGTCGACGGTGATCAGCAGGCGCTTGGGCTGAGTGTCGAGTTGGGCGATAAGCGCTTTAAGTTCGTCGATCTTGCGCTGATCGGCATTGACGATCAGTTGGTTGCCGTAGGCGCTGACCTGGCCGTCCTTGCCGATAAAGTCCTGCGCCATCGGCAGCATGTCGGCGCTGGTGTGGTAGTTCAACGGCACGATCTCGGTGGCTGCCATGACCGAAAAACTGCAGGTCAGCAGCAGCGTGGTGAGCAGGGTGCGTAGGGACATATCCGTTATCTCCGGCCTTGAAGTTTGTGTGTAGGAGCCAGCTTGCTGGCGATGGTCGTCAACGATGACGCTGGAAGCCTGATACCCCGCGGCACTCTCACGACCATCGCGAGCAGGCTCGCTCCTACAGGTCTTGAGTTTGCCAGTTTGTCGGCCCGGCGTGGGGCAAGTTGAATCGTAGACAGCAAAACGCCCCGGCATCCGAAAATGGCGGGGCGTTTTGTGGTGTGCTTTCGGGCCTCTTCGCGGGCAAGCCTCGCTCCTACAGGTTCAGTGTGATTCTGTAGGAGCGAAGCTTGCTCGCGAAGGCCGCGCCGCGGTTTAAGCCGAGTGCCGCACCATGTCCACATGCGGAATCCCGGCTTCCAGGAACTCCTCACTGACCAGGCTGAAGCCCAGGCGCTCATAGAACGCCGTCGCCTGTACCTGCGCGCTCAGCATCTGCTGCTTCAGCCCGCGCTTCTCGGCTTCACCGATCACCGCTTGCATCAGCGCATCGCCAACCTTCAAGCCGCGCCAGTCTTTCAGCACCGAAACCCGGCCAACATGCCCATCGGGCAGCAGGCGTGCGGTGCCAATCGGAAAGTCACCTTCGAAGGCCAGGAAATGCACCGCTGTTGCGTCATCTGCATCCCATTCCAGCTCGGGCGGAACGGATTGCTCGGCGATGAACACCGTCTCACGAATGCGCCGGATCTCGGCGTTATCCTTTTGCCAGTCTGCGACACGTACGTGAATTTTATTCATCGGCAAACCCCAGGCTTCCTTGCTTGATCAGTTCGCAAATCAAGCCGCGACCGTCTTCGTCGCTCAGCCATTCGCCGAGGTTGTCGATGTGCAGCGCATCGGCGGCACAGATCAACTTCAGCAGATCGCGCAGTTTGCCCGGCAGATAACGGCTCTGACCGCTGGCGAACAGCAGCAGGTCGTCATCGACTTCGGACCAGGCCATGCGGGCGCTTGGGTTGCGGATCAGTACGGCGCCTTGCTCCAGGCTGGCAAGCAGGTCGTCTTCTTCGATTTCTTCAGGGCCGACCACCAGTTCCGGGTAGCGCGGTTCGGTCATGAACTGGCCGAACCAGGTCAGCAGCAGGCGTTCGTCGCTCATGTGCTCGGCCAGCAGGGCTTTCAGGCGATCGAGGGCGTCGTGCTGGATCTGATGTGGATCAACCGCAGGCAGGGCGTCGGCGTCGGTGTAACGCTCTTCGTCAGTCAGGAACTGGCTGAGGAAGTCGGTGAAGTGGGTCAGCACTTCAGCGGCGCTCGGTGCGCGGAAGCCTACGGAGTAGGTCAGGCAGTCATCGACGGCCACACCGCAGTGGGCCAGGCGTGGCGGCAGGTAGAGCATGTCGCCCGGTTCCAGGACCCACTCATCGGTGGCTTCGAAATCAGCCAGGATGCGCAGGTCTGCGTGTTGCAGCATCGGGCTTTCGGAGTTGCACATCTGGCCGATTTTCCAGTTGCGCTTGCCGTGGCCTTGCAGCAGGAACACGTCGTAGTTGTCGAAGTGCGGACCGACGCTGCCACCTGGGGCGGCGAAGCTGATCATCACGTCGTCGATGCGCCAGCTCGGCAGGAAGCGGAACTGTTCCAGCAGTTCACTGACTTCCGGCACGAATTGGTCAACCGCTTGCACCAGCAGGGTCCATTCGGTTTCCGGCAGCTTGCTGAATTCGTCTTCGGCGAACGGGCCGCGGCGCAATTCCCAAGGGCGCTCGCCGTGCTCGATGATCAGGCGCGATTCAACTTCTTCTTCCAGCGCCAGGCCGGCCAGTTCGTCGGCGTCGATCGGGCTTTCGAAATCAGGGATCGCCTGACGGATCAGCAGGGGTTTTTTCTGCCAGTAGTCACGCAGGAATTCGCGCGCCGTGATGCCGCCCAGAAGTTGAAGAGGAATGTCAGGATTCATGTGTAACCTATTGAAAAAAAGCACTTTTCAGACGGGAATAAAAACGCCCGGCGCTGCCGGGCGTCTCAAACGGGTAAAGCGGTCGATCAGATGCGCTTGGCTTGCTCTACAGCGTTGCCGATGTAGTTCGCCGGGGTGAGCAGTTTCAGCTCGGCCTTGGCGGCGGCAGGCATGTCCAGCCCGTCGATGAAAGTTTGCAGCGCTTCAGGGCTGATGCCCTTGCCACGGGTCAACTCTTTCAGCTTCTCGTACGGGTTTTCGATGTTATAGCGACGCATCACGGTCTGGATCGGCTCGGCCAGGACTTCCCAGCAAGCATCGAGGTCAGCAGCGATTTTCTGAGCGTTGAGCTCCAGTTTGCTGATGCCTTTGAGGCTGGCTTCGTATGCGATCACGCTGTGGGCGAAGCCGACACCGAGGTTGCGCAGTACGGTGGAGTCGGTCAGGTCGCGCTGCCAGCGGGAGATCGGCAGTTTGCTCGCCAGGTGCTGGAACAGTGCGTTGGCGATGCCCAGGTTGCCTTCGGAGTTTTCGAAGTCGATCGGGTTGACCTTGTGCGGCATGGTCGACGAACCGATTTCGCCAGCGATGGTGCGCTGTTTGAAATAACCCAGGGAGATGTAGCCCCAGATGTCGCGGTCGAAGTCGATCAGGATGGTGTTGAAGCGCGCGATCGCGTCGAACAGCTCGGCGATGTAGTCGTGCGGTTCGATCTGCGTGGTGTACGGGTTGAAGCCCAGGCCCAGCTCGTCTTCGATGAAGGCGCGGGCGTTGGCTTCCCAGTCGATCTCAGGGTAGGCCGACAGGTGAGCGTTGTAGTTGCCGACTGCGCCGTTGATCTTGCCCAGCAGCGGAACGGCAGCGACTTGAGCGATCTGACGCTCCAGACGGTAAACCACGTTTGCCAGCTCTTTGCCCAGGGTGGTCGGCGAGGCCGGTTGACCGTGGGTGCGCGACAGCATCGGCACGTCAGCGAAACGGATGGCCAGTTCGCGGATGGCTTCGGCAGTCTGGCGCATCAGCGGCAGCATGACGTCATCACGGCCTTCGCGCAGCATCAGGGCGTGGGACAGGTTGTTGATGTCCTCGCTGGTGCAGGCAAAGTGGATGAATTCGCTGACAGCCGCCAGTTCCGGCAGCTTGGCCGCTTGCTCTTTGAGCAGGTATTCGATGGCTTTGACGTCGTGGTTGGTGGTGCGCTCGATCTCTTTGACACGCTCGGCGTGCTCCAGAGAGAAGTTTTCCGCCAGGGTGTTCAGCACAGCGTTGGCTTCGGCGGAAAACGCCGGCACTTCGCTGATGGCAGGGTGAGCGGCGAGGCGCTGGAGCCAGCGCACTTCAACCAGCACGCGAGCACGGATCAGGCCGTATTCGCTGAAAATTGGGCGCAGGGCCTGGGTTTTGCCGGCGTAGCGGCCGTCAACAGGGGAAACCGCAGTGAGCGAAGAAAGCTGCATGGGGTGTTCTCGGACAGTCGGGCAACGAAATGGGGCGCGTATCATACATGAAAAAATCCACCGGTCCGTTGCCAACTGACCAGCGTATTACGCGTTACTGACTACAAAACGGTGTTGCGGGCGCGGTTCAGCTGCTGCGCATCAGCGGGTAAAGCTCTTTCAGCAATTTGCGGCGGCTGACGACTAACTGCCAGCGATGACCGCCCAACTGCCGCCACAGGCGCGCCGAACGAATCCCGGCCAGCAACAGCGCGCGGATCTTCGAAGCGTTGCTCGGCTGCTGCAGGTTGCGCATGTCGCCGTGAACCTGAATCCGTTGGCGCAAGGTGCTCAGGGTGTCCTGGTACAGCGCGCCGCAGGCGGCGATCACATTTTCGTGCGCCGGGCCGAAGTGTTCGACCTGGGATTGAATCTGCGGCAGGCGTTTGCCGATCACCTCGAGCATGTCGCCGCGCTTGGCCAGTTGCCGCTCCAGCCCGAGCATTGCCAGGGCGTAGCGCAGCGGTTCGCGCTGCAGGGTGCTCGGGTCGCGTTCAAGGGCGCCGATCAGCGCGCGATAACCTTCGCGCAGATTGATGTCGTCGCCGCCGTAGACTTCCAGCGTGTCCTTGGGGTCGCGAATCAGCAGGCTGCCAAGCATGCAGGTCAGGCCGGCTTCGCTGGTCTGGCCGGTCTTGGCGATCTTGTCGACAAGGACGGCGGCGAGAAACACGCCGCCCAGCGCCGTCAGTTGCTCCTGAGTGGGGCTCATTGCTGCTCGCCTTGAAGGGTGCCTTTGCTGGTCCACGGTTCTGCCACTTCAATCACGCCGCCGCCGAGGCAGATTTCGCCGTCGTAGAACACCACGGACTGACCCGGAGTGACCGCGCGTTGCGGCTCATCGAAGGTCGCGCGGTAGCCGGTGGCGGTTTTCTCCAGCGTGCACGACTGGTCGCTCTGGCGATATCGCACTTTGGCGGTCAGCTTGCGCGGCTCGCTCAGGTCGATCGGGTTGACCCAATAGATGTCCGAGGCGAGCAAGGCGCGGGAGAACAGGTAAGGGTGGTCATTGCCCTGGCCAACGATCAGTTCGTTGTGCTCCAGGTCCTTGATCAGCACGTACCACGGCTCGTCGCTGGCGTCTTTCAAGCCGCCGATGCCCAGGCCCTGACGCTGGCCGATGGTGTGGTACATCAAGCCGTGGTGGCGGCCGATGACTTCACCTTCGGTGGTTTTGATTTCGCCTGGCTGCGCCGGCAGGTATTGCTTGAGGAAGTCGCTGAAGCGGCGTTCGCCGATAAAGCAGATCCCGGTGGAATCCTTTTTCTTCGCGGTGGCGAGTTCGTATTTCTCGGCAATCGCCCGCACTTGCGGTTTTTCCAGCTCGCCGACCGGGAACAGGGTCTTGGCGATCTGTTCGCCGCCGACGGCGTGCAGGAAGTAGCTCTGGTCCTTGTTCGGGTCCAGGCCCTTGAGCAGTTCGGTACGGCCGTCGATGTCGCGGCGGCGTACGTAGTGGCCGGTGGCGATCAGGTCGGCGCCGAGCACCATGGCGTAGTCGAGGAACGCCTTGAACTTGATTTCGCGGTTGCACAGGATGTCCGGGTTCGGCGTGCGACCGGCCTTGTATTCGGCCAGGAAGTGCTCGAACACGTTGTCCCAGTACTCGGCGGCGAAGTTGGCGGTGTGCAGCTTGATGCCAATTTTGTCGCACACGGCCTGGGCGTCCGCCAGGTCGTCCATGGCGGTGCAGTATTCCGTTCCATCGTCTTCTTCCCAGTTCTTCATGAACAGGCCTTCCACCTCATAACCCTGCTCGATCAGCAGGAGGGCGGAAACGGAAGAGTCCACGCCGCCGGACATGCCGACAATGACGCGCTTCTTTTGTGTGTCAGAAGGGGCTGGATCACGCATAGGGATTCAATGAGTGTCTTGAAAAAGGACGCGATTCTAGCAGGCCGCAGCCCACAAGGCTAAAGAGAAGGGCGGATCAGTTCGAGGCCGAAGTGTTTACCGTCCAGATAATCATCGATACAGCGGATGATCAGCTCACTGCGCCAGTTTGCGCGTTGTGCCAGCAGTTCGTCACGCGTCAGCCATTTTGCGCCGACGATGCCGTCATCCAGCTGATAGTCGGGGTGATGCTTGAGCGGTTTTGCGATGAAGCAGACTCGCTGATACGTCACGCCGTTGCTGGGCGCGGTGTAGAGGTAAATGCCCACCACGCCGGTCGCCTCGACGTCCCAGCCGGTTTCTTCGAGGGTTTCGCGTACGGCGGCTTCGGTCAGGGTTTCGTTCGGGTCGAGGTGGCCGGCGGGCTGGTTGAGCACCGTCCGTCCGTGCTTGGTTTCTTCGACCATCAGGAAGCGGCCATTGTCTTCGACGATGGTGGCTACGGTGATGTGGGGTTTCCAGTCCATAGATAGTCCTCAAATGTTGAAATGCGAAACCTGTAGGAGCCGGCTTGCCGGCGATCGCGGAGTGTCAGCCAATAAAAATGTTGAATGATAAACCGCAATCGCCAGCAAGCCGGCTCCTACAAGGTTGTGGTCAGCCTGTAGAAACAGAAACCCCGGCACTGGGCCGGGGCTTCTTTGCATCCTTACAACCTTAAACCAGCGCAGCGATCGCGGCGTTGAAAGTGTTGCTTGGGCGCATGGCCTTGCTGATCAGCTCGGCATTGGCGTGGTAGTAACCGCCGATGTCCACTGGCTTGCCCTGAACGGCGTTGAGCTCGGCAACGATGGTCGCCTCGTTCTCGGTCAGGGTTTTTGCCAGCTCGCCGAACTGCGCTTGCAGTGCAGCGTCTTCAGTCTGGGCGGCCAGGGCCTGAGCCCAGTACAGCGCCAGGTAGAAGTGGCTGCCGCGGTTGTCGATGTTGCCGACTTTGCGCGATGGCGACTTGTTGTTGTCCAGGAACTGGCCGGTGGCCTGGTCCAGGGTCTTGGCCAGAACCAGCGCCTTAGGGTTGTTGTAAGTAACGCCCAGGTGCTCAAGGGAAGCGGCCAGGGCGAGGAACTCGCCCAGGGAATCCCAGCGCAGGAAGTTCTCTTCCAGCAGTTGCTGAACGTGCTTCGGTGCCGAACCGCCGGCGCCGGTTTCGAACAGGCCGCCGCCGTTCATCAACGGAACGATCGACAGCATCTTGGCGCTGGTGCCCAGTTCCATGATCGGGAACAGGTCGGTCAGGTAGTCGCGCAGTACGTTGCCGGTCACCGAGATGGTGTCCTTGCCTTCGCGGGTGCGGCCCAGGGTGAAGGCCATCGCGTCGACTGGCGACATGATGCGGATGTCCAGGCCGGAGGTGTCGTGATCCTTCAGGTAAGCCTGAACTTTCTCGATCACTACGCCGTCGTGAGCGCGCATTGGGTCCAGCCAGAAAATCGCCGGGGTGCTGCTTGCGCGAGCACGGTTGACGGCCAGTTTGACCCAGTCCTGGATCGGCGCGTCTTTGGTCTGGCACATGCGGAAGATATCGCCGGCTTCAACCGACTGCTCCAGCAACAAGGTGCCTTTGCTGTCCGTCACGCGGACAACGCCGTTGGTCTTGATCTGGAAAGTCTTGTCGTGCGAGCCGTACTCTTCGGCTTTTTTCGCCATCAGGCCAACGTTTGGCACGCTGCCCATGGTGGTTGGATCGAAAGCGCCGTGCAGCTTGCAGTCTTCGATAACGGCCTGGTAGATGGTGGCGTAGCAGCGATCCGGGATCACAGCCTTGGTGTCGTGCAGCTGACCGTCAGTGCCCCACATTTTGCCGGAGTCACGGATCATCGCCGGCATCGAGGCGTCGACGATCACGTCGCTCGGCACGTGCAGGTTGGTGATGCCTTTGTCGGAGTTGACCATGGCCAGCGAAGGACGAACGGCGTAGACCGCCTGGATGTCCGCTTCGATCTGCGCTTGTTGCTCGGCAGGCAAAGCCTTGATGCGAGCGTACAGGTCGCCGATGCCGTTGTTCAGGTTGAAGCCGATCTGTGCCAGCACGTCAGCGTGCTTGGCCAGTGCGTCTTTATAGAACTCGGCAACGATCTGGCCGAACATGATCGGGTCGGAGACCTTCATCATGGTGGCTTTCAGGTGAACCGACAGCAGCACGCCCTTGGCTTTGGCGTCTTCGATCTCGGCAGCGATGAAGCTGCGCAGAGCGTTTTTGCTCATGACCGCGCAATCGAGGATCTCACCGGCTTGCACGGTGGTCTTTTCTTTCAGGACGGTGGTGGTGCCGTCTTGAGCGATCAGTTCGATTTTGACGGCGTCAGCGGCGTCGATCAGGGCGGCTTTTTCGCTGCCGTAGAAATCGCCGGTGCTCATGTGCGCGACGTGGGACTTGGAGTCCGCAGCCCAGGCGCCCATTTTGTGCGGGTGCTTGCGAGCGTAGTTCTTGACCGACAGCGGGGCACGACGATCGGAGTTGCCTTCGCGCAGAACCGGGTTCACGGCGCTGCCCTTGATCTTGTCGTAACGCGACTTGGCTTCTTTGTCGGCGTCGCTGGTCACGGTTTCCGGGTAGTCCGGCAGTGCGAAGCCCTGGGCTTGCAGCTCTTTGATCGCGGCCTGCAGTTGCGGAACCGAAGCACTGATGTTCGGCAGCTTGATGATGTTGGCTTCTGGCGTAACGGCCAGGTCGCCCAGTTCGGCGAGGTGGTCGGCTACGGCTTTGTCACCCAATTGCTCGGGGAAGCTGGCCAGGATGCGCCCTGCAAGAGAGATATCGCGGGTTTCAACGGCGATATCAGCCGAAGCGGTGAACGCTTCTACGATAGGCAACAGTGAATAGGTGGCGAGGGCTGGGGCTTCGTCGGTGAAGGTATAGATGATCTTCGAGCGGGTGGGCATATTCGGATTAACTCTCTCTTCTTTGCTAAAGCGTGCGCAGAAACTCGAGGGGCGCCGGGTAAGCGCGTTCGTTCAAAGTCATCCATGAGCCGAATGTCGAGATTTGTGCGCGGTGATGTTGGGTGCATCAGTCGAGCGTCAAGCGGGTGGACTGCGGTAACAGTCCTGCTTTTTCGGGTCCAAAGTCTCGTGCTAGAGAGGTCGGCCGTCGTGACTCTGTGGTCAGCGGGCGGCATTATACATAGGTAGCTGGCAATCTGCCGATGGTTCATACGTAACGATTGTCGTCCATTGGTCTAAAGGTCGCAGGGGAGTGCAGGGCGTAGAGTCGTTGGCCGTGCTTGAGTTTGGCGCTTTTCCCTTTGCTTTCAGGCTTGTAGAACACGAACTGCGCAGCTTTGCAGTCGATGGGCAGAACATAGGGTTTGCGCGCCGATTTAACTGGGGTACGCTCGGACGAAGCCAGATGTTCAATCCAAACAATGGAGTTCAGCATGGGATACAAGAAGATTCAGGTTCCAGCAGTCGGCGACAAAATCACCGTCAACGCGGACCATTCTCTCAATGTTCCTAACAACCCGATCATCCCCTTCATCGAAGGCGATGGTATTGGCGTTGATATCAGCCCGGTCATGATCAAGGTTGTCGATGCTGCTGTTAAGAAGGCTTACGGCGGCGAGCGCAAAATTTCCTGGATGGAAGTCTACGCCGGGGAGAAAGCGACTCAGGTTTACGATCAGGACACCTGGCTGCCTCAGGAAACCCTGGACGCAGTCAAGGACTACGTGGTTTCCATCAAGGGCCCTCTGACCACGCCGGTCGGCGGCGGCATTCGTTCCCTGAACGTGGCCCTGCGTCAGCAACTCGACCTGTACGTGTGCCTGCGCCCGGTGCGCTGGTTCGAAGGCGTGCCTAGCCCGGTCAAGAAGCCAGGCGACGTCGACATGACCATCTTCCGTGAAAACTCGGAAGACATTTATGCCGGTATCGAGTGGAAGGCCGGTTCGCCGGAAGCGACCAAGGTCATCAAGTTCCTCAAAGAAGAAATGGGCGTCACCAAGATCCGTTTCGACGAAAACTGCGGTATCGGCGTCAAGCCGGTGTCCCTGCAAGGCACCAAGCGTCTGGCGCGCAAGGCCCTGCAGTACGTGGTCGACAACGACCGCGACTCGCTGACCATCGTGCACAAAGGCAACATCATGAAGTTCACCGAAGGTGCCTTCAAGGAATGGGCCTACGAAGTGGCGGCTGAAGAGTTCGGCGCGACCCTGCTCGATGGTGGTCCGTGGATGCAGTTCAAGAACCCGAAAACCGGCAAGAACGTCATCGTCAAGGATGCCATCGCCGACGCCATGCTCCAGCAGATCCTGCTGCGCCCGGCCGAATACGATGTGATCGCGACCCTGAACCTGAACGGCGACTACCTCTCCGACGCCCTGGCGGCGGAAGTGGGCGGTATCGGTATCGCGCCGGGTGCCAACCTGTCCGACACCATCGCCATGTTCGAAGCGACCCACGGTACTGCGCCGAAGTACGCCGGCAAGGACCAGGTCAACCCGGGTTCGCTGATTCTTTCCGCCGAGATGATGCTGCGTCACCTGGGCTGGACCGAAGCGGCCGACCTGATCATCAAGGGCACCAACGGCGCGATTTCCGCGAAGACCGTGACCTATGACTTCGAACGTCTGATGGACGGCGCGAAGCTGGTGTCGTCTTCCGGGTTTGGCGATGCACTGATTTCGCACATGTAAGCGAATCGGCACAAAAAAACCGCCTTCGGGCGGTTTTTTTATGACTGGGTAACGGCTTGCGTCAGTTCGACACTGTTTCTTTGTGGGGGGCGGGTGTGGGCAGTTCGTTAGAGGCAGGCGCCGCCGTAATCTTCACGGCGTGCAGGCCTTTAGGGCCCTGGACGATCTCGAATTTCACGAGCTGCCCGGCCTTGAGGGTTTTGTACCCGTCCATTTCAATGGCGGAATAATGGGCGAAGAAATCAATAAGGCAACCATCCTCGTGGCGACCTTCACTGGTGTCGGTATTGATGAAACCGAACCCTTTGGCATTGTTGAACCATTTCACCTTACCGACAGCCATGCTCATATCCCTCTGCAACAGACTCCATCACTGGAGTATCATCCAGTACATCCGCAGTCGAATCCTGTAAATAAGATTGACTCCGCGGACCTTTTTTACCCACTGTGGGCTCTATTGGTTGTAACACCGTTTTGCCGATAGTCAAGGTGACCCGGCAGTCGGTATTGAAATCGTTCATAACCGTCCCCACTACTGTATTCGCACAACTGACGAACCTTTCTTTCCATGCATGCAATCAGCCAGATTCGACTAACATTCAATCAGGATCGCCCTGATTTACACGACGACGATTCCGCAGGCATTGCTGTTCAGGAGGCCAAGCCTGCTTTACAGGCGCCGCCGATGTACAAGGTGGTTTTGTTTAATGATGACTACACACCGATGGATTTCGTCGTCGAAGTGCTCGAGGTGTTTTTTAACCTGAATCGCGAGCTGGCGACCAAGGTCATGCTGGCCGTCCACACAGAAGGACGGGCAGTATGTGGAGTGTTTACCCGCGACATTGCCGAGACCAAGGCCATGCAGGTCAACCAGTACGCCAGGGAAAGCCAGCATCCGCTACTCTGTGAAATCGAGAAGGACGGTTAATCGCCGACCACTTGGGTATGAGGTGAAGCTATGTTAAACCGCGAGCTCGAAGTCACCCTCAATCTTGCCTTCAAGGAGGCCCGTTCGAAGCGTCATGAATTCATGACCGTCGAACATCTTCTGCTGGCCTTATTGGACAATGAGGCTGCCGCCACCGTTTTGCGTGCCTGCGGCGCCAACCTCGACAAACTCAAGCATGATCTGCAGGAGTTCATCGACTCCACCACGCCGTTGATCCCTATTCATGATGAGGATCGCGAGACCCAACCTACCCTGGGCTTCCAGCGTGTTCTGCAGCGTGCTGTTTTCCACGTACAGAGCTCGGGCAAACGCGAAGTGACTGGCGCAAACGTGCTGGTTGCGATCTTCAGTGAGCAAGAAAGTCAGGCAGTGTTCCTGCTGAAACAGCAGAGCGTTGCACGCATTGATGTCGTCAACTACATCGCACACGGCATTTCCAAAGTGCCGGGGCATGGCGATCACTCTGAAGGTGAGCAAGATATGCAGGACGACGAGGGCGGTGAGTCTTCTTCTTCAGGCAATCCTCTGGATGCTTATGCCAGTAACCTCAACGAACTCGCGCGCCAGGGTCGTATCGATCCGTTGGTAGGTCGTGAGCTCGAAGTCGAGCGTGTCGCGCAGATCCTCGCGCGTCGACGCAAAAACAACCCACTGCTGGTGGGCGAGGCGGGCGTGGGTAAAACCGCGATTGCCGAAGGCCTGGCCAAGCGTATTGTCGACAACCAGGTGCCAGACCTGCTGGCCAACAGCGTGGTGTATTCCCTTGATCTGGGCGCCTTGCTGGCCGGGACCAAATACCGCGGCGATTTCGAGAAACGCTTCAAGGCGTTGCTCAATGAGCTGAAAAAACGTCCGCAGGCGATCCTGTTCATCGACGAAATCCACACCATCATCGGTGCGGGTGCCGCGTCCGGTGGCGTCATGGATGCCTCGAACCTGCTCAAGCCGCTGCTGTCGTCCGGTGACATCCGTTGCATCGGTTCGACCACCTTCCAGGAATTCCGCGGCATCTTCGAGAAGGACCGTGCCCTGGCACGACGCTTCCAGAAAGTCGATGTGTCGGAACCGTCGGTGGAAGACACCATCGGCATCCTGCGCGGCCTGAAAGGGCGTTTCGAGCTCCATCACAATATCGAATACAGTGATGAAGCCCTGCGCGCCGCTGCCGAACTGGCCTCGCGTTACATCAATGACCGGCACATGCCGGACAAGGCCATCGACGTGATCGACGAGGCGGGCGCCTACCAGCGTCTGCAGCCGATCGAGAAACGCGTGAAACGCATCGAAGTGCCTCAGGTCGAGGACATCGTCGCGAAAATCGCGCGGATTCCGCCAAAACACGTCACCAGCTCCGACAAAGAGCTGCTGCGTAACCTTGAGCGTGACCTGAAGCTGACGGTGTTTGGCCAGGATGCCGCAATCGACTCGCTGTCGACTGCGATCAAACTGTCCCGTGCCGGCCTCAAGTCGCCTGACAAGCCTGTCGGTTCGTTCCTGTTCGCAGGCCCGACCGGTGTCGGTAAAACCGAAGCGGCGCGTCAGTTGGCCAAGGCGTTGGGTATCGAGCTGGTTCGTTTCGACATGTCCGAGTACATGGAGCGCCACACCGTATCGCGTCTGATCGGTGCGCCTCCTGGCTACGTCGGGTTTGATCAGGGCGGTCTGCTGACCGAAGCCATTACCAAGCAGCCTCACTGCGTGCTGTTGCTCGATGAAATCGAGAAGGCGCATCCGGAAGTCTTCAACCTGCTGTTGCAGGTCATGGACCACGGTACGCTGACCGATAACAACGGGCGCAAGGCGGACTTCCGTAACGTGATCGTCATCATGACGACCAACGCCGGTGCCGAAACCGCAGCGCGTGCTTCGATCGGTTTCACCCATCAGGACCATTCGTCCGATGCGATGGAAGTGATCAAGAAGAGCTTCACGCCGGAGTTCCGCAACCGTCTGGACACCATTATCCAGTTTGGTCGCCTCAGTCATGAGGTCATCAAAAGCGTGGTGGACAAGTTCCTTACCGAGCTTCAGGCGCAGTTGGAAGACAAGCGCGTGCAGCTGGAAGTGACCGACGCGGCGCGCAGCTGGCTGGCGGCAGGTGGTTACGACTCGGCAATGGGCGCTCGGCCGATGGCGCGTTTGATTCAGGACAAGATCAAGCGTCCGCTGGCGGAAGAGATTCTCTTTGGCGAGCTGGCTGACCATGGTGGCGTGGTGCATATCGATCTGAAGGACGGCGAGCTGACCTTCGAGTTTGAAACCACGGCTGAAATGGCCTGACGGTTGTTGATCTGTTGTAAAGCGAAAGGCGCCTTCGGGCGCCTTTTTTGTTGGCTGCTTGGTTTGGGTGCATATCCGTTTCTTTGGTAACGGCGGCTATTGGTTTCGCCCTTACGGCGAGTCACTTGGAAGAGCCCCAAGTAACCAAGGGCTCTTGCCCCTTTCGTTCGGTGCCTCGCCTAGGCTCGGCATGCCCTCGCTCCGGTCCTGCTCCGTGGGCCCGCCGCCATCGGCCATCCATGGCCGGGGGCGGCTAACCCGGCATCCATGCCGGGTTGCCCACTGCGCAGAACCTGCGCTCGGCCTCTCGAGGGGGCGCTCAGATCAAAAGCGGAAGGCGAGCTAACGCTCGGCCTGATGAGTGGTGGAAATCAAAAGCGTATGGGATTCCCTGTAGGAGCCGGCTTGCCGGCGAAAAGCGTTTGGACAACGCGTTCATTCAGACACCCCGCGTTATCGTTGGCGTCCATCGCCAGCAAGCTGGCTCCTACAATTTTGAATCGTGTGAACCCAATCCCTTGTAGGAGCCGGCTTGCCGGCGAAAAGCGTCTGGGCAACGCGTTCATTCAGACGGCCCGCGTTATCGTTGACCTCCATCGCTGGCAAGCCAGCTCCTACAATTTTGAATCGTGTGAACCCAATCCCTTGTAGGAGCCGGCTTGCTGGCGATAGCGGTGGGTCAGTCGCGCATTTATCGCCTGAAAGGACGCCATCGCCAGCAAGCCGGCTCCTACAGGGGATTGGTGTACATGTTCGGAATGAGTGAGCGCAGCAGTGAAGGACAACGCGGACAACTGCAGAGCCAGGTCGGCTTTCAGGCCGCCTCGGCGGCTGTGGCGGTAGTCGCCCCCTCGAGAGGCCGAGTGGAGGTTCTGCGCAGTGGGCAACCCGGCATGGATGCCGGGTTAGCCGCCCCCGGCCATGGATGGCCGATGGCGGCGTGCCCACGGAGCAGGACCGGAGCGAGGGTATGGCGAGCCTTAGCGAGGCACCGAACGAAAGGGGCAAAAGCGCTTTGGTTACTTTCGCGCTTTTCGAAAGTGACTCGCTGTAAAAGCGAAACCAATACCAGCCATCACCAAAAAAATGGATATTCACACCACACCACACCAAACCAAATCGCAGACAAACAAAAACGCCCGGCAAAAGCCGGGCGTCTTGTATTGACTTGATTAGCGAGCGCGGTAAGTGATGCGCCCTTTGCTCAAGTCATAGGGCGTCAGCTCGACGCGCACTTTGTCACCGGTAAGAATACGAATGTAGTTCTTGCGCATCTTGCCGGAGATATGCGCGGTTACGACGTGCCCATTTTCCAACTCCACGCGAAACATGGTGTTGGGCAGGGTGTCGACGACAGTGCCTTCCATTTCGAAGCTGTCTTCTTTCGACATGCAGTAAAGCCCTCGGTGTCCAATGAATGGCCCGGTGCAACTGCGCCAGGCAAAAGCGGCGTGCATTGTGCCCGAAAAATGGGGTTTAAGCCAAGGGGTTCTAGTTCAGGATGACCCAGCGCTGATTAATCAACAGTTCGATCGGGCGATATTGGGTCTTGTAGCTCATTTTTTTGCAGTTCTTGATCCAGTATCCGAGGTAGACCGCTTCAAGCCCCAGGCGCTGGGCCTCGGCGATTTGCCAGAGAATCGCATAGCGCCCCAGGCTGCGGCGTTCTTCAGAGGGTTCGTAGAAGGTGTAGACCGCCGACAGACCGTTCGGCAGCAAGTCAGTGACCGCCACCGCCAACAGCTGGCCCTCCAGGCGAAATTCGTAGAAACGCGAAAATGGCAGGTCACGCACCAGGAAGGTCGAGAACTGGTCACGACTCGGCGGGTACATGTCGCCATCGGCATGGCGCTGTTCGATGTAGCGCTGATACAGGTCGAAGTACTCTTCGCTGAACTTCGGCTTGGTCGGGCGCACCTGCACGTCGGCATTGCGCTTGAAAATGCGTTTCTGCTGACGATTCGGCGAAAATTGCGCCACTGGAATGCGCGCAGGCACGCACGCATTGCAATTCTGGCAATGTGGCCGATAAAGATGATCGCCGCTGCGACGAAAACCCATTTCAGACAGGTCTGCATAGACATGCACATCCATGGGCTGGCTAGGGTCGAGGAACAGCGTTGTGGCCTGCTCCTCGGGCAGATAACTGCAAGAGTGGGGCTGAGTGGCATAAAACTTCAAACGCGCCAACTCGGTCATGATCAACCCTCGGTATAAGCTTTGAATTAAGTGTAAGCCACGCGCGCGAAAGTCGCTCAGCAAACCCAGATGGCACGGCTGGGTTGGTCCAGATGCTGCGCAAGATAGCGGGCAAACTCGCGACGAGGAATGGCGCGGGCGCCCAGGCTGTGCAAATGGTCGGTGGGCATCTGGCAGTCGATCAGCACGAAACCCGAGTCTTTCAGATGTTTGACCAGGGTGGCAAAGCCGAATTTGGAGGCGTTGTCGGCGCGGCTGAACATGGATTCGCCGAAGAACAACTGCCCCATTGCCAGGCCATAGAGCCCGCCGACCAGTTCCCCCTGATCCCAGACCTCTACCGAATGCGCGTAGCCCCGCTGGTGCAGCGCGAGGTAGGCGTTCTGCATCGCTTCGGTGATCCAGGTCCCGTCGGCATAATCGCGCGGTGCAGCGCACGCGCGAATGACCGCGGCAAAATCCTGATCAAAGGTCACTTGATAGCGTTGCTGACGCAGCAGCTTGCCGAGGCTGCGCGAGACGTGCAGTTCGTCGGGAAACAGCACGGTACGCGGATCCGGCGACCACCAGAGAATCGGCTGGCCTTCCGAAAACCACGGAAAGCAGCCATGGCGATAGGCCTGAATCAGACGATCGGCGGACAGATCGCCGCCCGCAGCCAGCAATCCGTTGGGATCGCGCATGGCTTTTTCCAGCGGCGGGAAGGTCAGGGTGTTGCGTTGTAACCAAGTCAGCATGGCATTCGGGCTTACAGAAGGGGAGGGCAGTGGTGGGCGTTTGGGCCCACCGTGAAGTTTGCCGTCAAACGGCCGGAATGTCGTCGAGGTATTTCTCGGCGTCGAGTGCGGCCATGCAGCCGGCGCCGGCGGAAGTGACGGCCTGGCGATAAACGTGGTCGGCCACATCACCGGCGGCGAACACGCCGGGGATCTCGGTGGCGGTGGCATCGCCTTCGCTGCCGCCTCTGATCAGCAGATAACCGTCACGCATTTTCAGCTGGCCTTCGAATAGTCCGGTATTGGGCTTGTGGCCAATGGCAATAAACACGCCGGCCACCGACAGCTCGCTGGTTTCGCCGCTGTGGCTTTCGCGCAGGCGGGCGCCGGTCACGCCGCTGGCGTCGCCCAGCACTTCATCGAGATTCTGGTTCCAGTGCAAACGGATATTACCGTTGGCGGCCTTTTCGAAGAGTTTGTCCTGAAGGATTTTCTCCGAGCGCAACTTGTCGCGTCGGTGGATCAAGTGGACTTCCTTGGCGATGTTGGACAAATACAACGCTTCTTCAACAGCGGTATTGCCGCCACCGACTACAGCGACCACCTGATTGCGGTAGAAGAAGCCGTCGCACGTTGCGCAGGCCGAAACCCCTCTGCCGGCGAAGGTCTCTTCGGAGGGCAGGCCCAAGTACTGCGCCGAAGCGCCGGTGGCAATAATCAGTGCGTCGCACGTATAAGTGCCGCCGTCGCCGATAAGTTCGAACGGGCGCTGTTGCAACTTGGCTGTGTGGATGTGGTCGTAAACGATCTCTGTGTCAAAGCGCTCGGCGTGTTTTTGCATGCGTTCCATCAGTACCGGGCCGGTCAGGCCTTCGACGTCACCGGGCCAGTTGTCGACTTCGACGGTGGTGGTGAGCTGGCCACCTGCCTGTATGCCGGTAATGACCACAGGTTTGAGGTTGGCGCGGGCGGCATAAACCGCTGCACTGTAACCGGCAGGGCCGGAACCCAGAATGATCAGGCGGCAATGCTTGGATTCGCTCATAAAACACCTCATAAGCCTTTGTCACGAAAGAGAATGCGTGCTCAAATTGAATCGCAATCGGTGCGCCGTTAGCTATGCTGATCCATGGCCTGCCAGCATGGCATCGTACGAACAAACCCGTACAATGCGTGCCGGTCACTTGAATATTCAGTGCGCCCCGTGTTTATAAAAACCGGAGTGCAGTGTTAAAAGTAGTCCCAGTTGCGCCGGTTAACTTTTTTACCTGCCTGGATTGGGCAGTTTTTTATAGTCATTCAACAGATGGACGCGCCATAGGCGCAGGAAAAGAAGCGTTTTGAAGAAATCCACCGCAGCACCTAAACCAGCCGTCGTTCCGCTCTGGCGCCAGCATTTGCACTACCGGCTCAAGGAAGGTGCATTGATCGCCATCGGCGGCCTGTGCCTGTTCCTGATGATGGCCTTGTTGACTTACGGCAAGGACGATCCGGGCTGGAGCCATAACAGCAAGATCGACGATGTTCAGAACTTTGGCGGACCGGTCGGCTCCTACAGTGCCGACATCCTGTTCATGGTGCTGGGTTACTTCGCCTACATTTTCCCGCTGTTGCTGGCGGTCAAGACCTACCAGATCTTCCGTCAACGCCACGAGCCGTGGCAGTGGAGCGGCTGGCTGTTTTCCTGGCGCCTGATCGGCCTGGTGTTCCTGGTGCTGTCGGGCGCGGCCCTGGCCCACATCCATTTCCATGCACCGACCGGTCTGCCGGCCGGCGCGGGCGGCGCGTTGGGCGAAAGCCTTGGCGATCTGGCCCGCAATGCGCTGAATATCCAGGGCAGCACCTTGCTGTTCATCGCGTTGTTCCTGTTCGGCCTGACGGTGTTCACCGACCTGTCGTGGTTCAAGGTGATGGACGTTACCGGCAAGATCACCCTCGACCTGTTCGAAGTGTTCCAGGGCGCGGCCAACCGCTGGTGGGCCGCCCGTGTCGAGCGCAAGCAGCTGGTTGCGCAGTTGCGTGAAGTCGATGATCGCGTGCATGAGGTGGTCGCACCGACCGTTACCGACAAGCGCGAGCAAGCCAAGGTCAAGGAACGCCTGATCGAGCGTGAGCAAGCCCTGAGCAAACACATGTCGGACCGCGAGAAGCAAGTCCCGCCGGTGATTGCCCCCGCGCCGCCGAAACCCGCCGCGCCAAGCCAGCGCGTGGAAAAAGAGAAACAGGCGCCGCTGTTCGTCGACAGCGCCGTCGAAGGCACCTTGCCGCCGATCTCGATTCTCGATCCTGCAGAAAAGAAACAACTCAATTATTCCCCGGAGTCGCTGGCGGCCGTTGGCCACTTGCTGGAAATCAAGCTCAAGGAATTCGGCGTCGAAGTCTCGGTAGACTCGATTCACCCGGGCCCGGTGATTACCCGTTACGAAATCCAGCCTGCCGCCGGGGTCAAGGTCAGCCGTATCGCCAACCTGGCGAAAGACCTGGCGCGTTCCCTGGCCGTGACCAGCGTGCGGGTGGTGGAAGTGATTCCGGGCAAGACCACCGTCGGTATCGAGATTCCCAACGAAGACCGGCAGATCGTGCGCTTCTCCGAAGTGCTGTCGACGCCTGAGTACGACAACTTCAAATCCCCGGTCACCCTGGCCCTGGGTCATGACATCGGCGGCAAGCCGGTCATCACCGACCTCGCCAAAATGCCGCACCTGCTGGTGGCCGGTACGACCGGTTCCGGTAAGTCGGTGGGTGTGAACGCGATGATTCTGTCGATCCTGTTCAAGTCCGGCCCGGAAGACGCCAAGCTGATCATGATCGACCCGAAAATGCTTGAACTGTCGATCTACGAAGGCATTCCGCACCTGCTGTGCCCGGTCGTGACCGACATGAAGGACGCGGCCAACGCCCTGCGCTGGAGCGTGGCGGAGATGGAGCGTCGCTACAAACTGATGGCGAAGATGGGCGTGCGAAACCTGTCCGGCTTCAACGCCAAGGTCAAGGAAGCCCAGGACGCCGGCACGCCGCTGAGCGATCCACTGTACAAGCGCGAAAGCATTCACGACGAAGCGCCGCTGCTGACCAAGCTGCCGACCATTGTCGTGGTGGTCGACGAATTCGCCGACATGATGATGATCGTCGGCAAGAAGGTTGAAGAGCTGATCGCCCGTATCGCCCAGAAGGCCCGTGCCGCCGGTATCCACTTGATCCTCGCGACCCAGCGTCCGTCGGTTGACGTGATCACCGGTCTGATCAAGGCGAACATCCCGACGCGCATGGCGTTCCAGGTGTCGAGCAAGATCGACTCGCGGACCATCATCGACCAGGGTGGTGCCGAGCAGTTGCTGGGCCACGGTGACATGCTCTACATGCCGCCGGGCACCAGCCTGCCGATTCGTGTGCATGGTGCGTTCGTGTCCGATGACGAGGTTCACCGGGTGGTGGAAGCCTGGAAACTGCGCGGTGCGCCTGAATACAACGATGACATCCTCGCCGGTGTCGAAGAGGCCGGTAGCGGCTTTGAGAATGGCGGTGGCGGCGGTGATGACGATGCTGAAACCGATGCGCTGTACGACGAAGCGGTGCAGTTCGTGCTGGAAAGCCGTCGCGCGTCCATCTCTGCGGTTCAGCGCAAGCTGAAGATCGGCTACAACCGCGCCGCACGCATGATCGAAGCCATGGAAATGGCCGGGGTCGTGACGTCCATGAACACCAACGGTTCGCGTGAAGTCCTGGCGCCTGGCCCGGTGCGCGACTGATTTGATTTGCAAGGATGGTGCGGTGACGCACCGTCCGAACTCCCACGAATGTTATGAGGACTCCCATGCGTCTTATCCGCATGCTGTTGCTGCCGGTTCTGGCTTTGACCACGCTCTCGGCCCACGCCGATGACAAGGACGTGGCACGTCTGACCCAACTCCTGGAAAAATCCCAGACCCTGACTGCACGCTTCTCGCAGCTGACCCTCGATGGCAGCGGCACCCAGTTGCAGGAAACGGCCGGTGAAATGTCGCTGCAGCGCCCGGGCCTGTTCTACTGGCACACCGATGCGCCGGCTGAGCAAGTCGTGGTTTCCGACGGCAAGAAAGTGACCCTGTGGGACCCGGACCTGGAACAGGCCACCATCAAGACCCTCGATCTGCGTCTGAGCCAGACGCCGGCGTTGCTGTTGTCCGGTGACGTGTCCAAGATCAGCCAGAGCTTCGCCATCAGCGCCAAGGAAGCCGGCGGCGTGATCGATTTCACGCTGAAGCCAAAGACCAAGGACACCCTGTTCGACAGCCTGCGCCTGTCGTTCCGCAATGGCCTGGTCAATGACATGCAACTGATCGACAGCGTCGGCCAGCGCACCAACATCCTGTTCACCGGCGTGAAGGCCAACGAGCCGATCCCGGCGTCGAAGTTCAAGTTCGACATCCCTAAAGGCGCGGACATCATCCAGGAATAAACCGCAGCCCCTTGTAGGAGCCAGCTTGCTGGCGATGGTGGGTCAGTCAACATCAATGTTGAATGATAAACAGCCATCGCCAGCAAGCTGGCTCCTACAGGTATTGCGGTGTTCATAGTGAGGTTTTATAGGCAGTGATGGACCTGTTTCGCAGCGCCCCGATAGCTCAGCCCTTGGCCGCCCGTTTGCGTGCGGCCAATCTGGACGAGTACGTCGGTCAGGAACACGTGCTCGCTCGCGGCAAGCCTTTGCGCGAAGCGCTGGAGCAGGGTGCGCTGCATTCGATGATTTTCTGGGGCCCGCCGGGCGTGGGCAAAACCACCCTGGCGCGGTTGCTGGCGGAAGTCTCGGATGCGCACTTCGAAACGGTCTCGGCTGTATTGGCCGGCGTGAAGGAAATCCGCCAGGCGGTGGAAATCGCCAAGCAACAGGCCGGTCAGTACGGTAAACGCACCATCCTGTTCGTCGACGAAGTGCACCGCTTCAACAAGTCGCAGCAGGACGCCTTCCTGCCCTACGTCGAAGATGGCACGCTGATTTTCATCGGCGCGACCACGGAAAACCCCTCGTTCGAACTCAATAACGCCTTGCTCTCCCGGGCGCGCGTCTACGTGCTCAAAAGCCTCGACGAAGCGGCGCTGCGCAAACTGGTGCATCGTGCGCTCACCGAAGAGCGTGGCCTGGGCAAACGGCAACTGACCCTCAGCGATGAAGGCTTTCAGATGCTGCTGTCCGCCGCCGATGGCGATGGTCGACGCCTGCTCAACCTGCTGGAAAACGCCTCGGACCTTGCCGAAGACAACAGCGAAATCGGCGTCGATCTCCTGCAAAGCCTGCTCGGCGATACCCGTCGGCGGTTCGACAAGGGCGGCGAAGCGTTTTACGACCAGATTTCCGCGCTGCATAAATCGGTTCGCGGCTCCAATCCGGACGGCGCGTTGTACTGGTTTGCACGGATGATCGATGGCGGTTGCGATCCGCTGTACCTCGCCCGGCGTGTGGTGCGCATGGCCAGCGAAGACATCGGCAACGCCGACCCTCGCGCATTGAGCCTGTGCCTGGCCGCGTGGGAAGTGCAGGAACGCCTCGGCAGCCCGGAAGGCGAGTTGGCGGTGGCCCAGGCCATCACCTATCTGGCCTGCGCGCCGAAAAGCAACGCGGTGTACATGGGTTTCAAAGCCGCGATGCGCAGCGCCACCGAACACGGCTCGCTGGAAGTGCCGTTGCACCTGCGCAACGCCCCGACCAAGCTGATGAAGCAACTCGGTTATGGCGACGAGTACCGTTATGCCCACGATGAGCCGGATGCCTACGCCGCCGGCGAAGACTACTTCCCCGAAGAGCTTGAGCCGCAACCGTTCTATCAGCCAGTGCCGCGAGGCCTGGAGCTGAAGATCGGCGAGAAGCTCAATCACCTCGCGCAACTTGACCGTTTAAGCCCCCGGCAGCGGAGAAAATAGTGCTTCCATTGATTGTTGCGGTTTCCGTCGGCGGGGTCGCTGGCACGCTGTTGCGCTTCGCCACTGGCAACTGGGTCAACGCTAATTGGCCACGGCACTTCTATACCGCGACGCTGGCCGTTAATATCGTCGGCTGTTTGCTGATCGGCGTTCTATACGGTCTGTTTTTGATTCGCCCGGAGGTGCCTTTCGAAGTGCGCGCCGGGCTGATTGTCGGCTTCCTCGGGGGGCTGACGACTTTTTCATCCTTTTCACTGGATACGGTGCGCCTGCTGGAAAGCGGGCAGGTGCCACTAGCCCTGGGCTATGCTGCCATCAGCGTATTCGGCGGGCTGCTCGCCACCTGGGCCGGCCTGTCCTTGACCAAACTTTGATAACGAGAGACCGACATGCTCGATTCCAAACTGTTACGTAGCAACCTTCAGGACGTAGCGGACCGCCTGGCATCCCGTGGCTACACGCTGGATGTTGCGCGCATCGAAGCGCTGGAAGAACAGCGCAAGACCGTCCAGACCCGCACCGAAGCACTGCAGGCTGAACGTAATGCGCGCTCCAAATCCATCGGTCAGGCCAAGCAGCGCGGCGAAGACATCGCGCCGTTGATGGCGGACGTCGAGCGCATGGCCAACGAATTGAGCGCCGGCAAAGTGGAACTGGACGCGATCCAGACCGATCTGGATTCGATCCTGCTCGGCATCCCGAACCTGCCGCACGAATCCGTGCCAATCGGCGATGACGAAGACGGCAACGTTGAAGTGCGTCGCTGGGGCACCCCGACCGCGTTCGATTTCCCGGTCCAGGACCACGTCGCCCTGGGCGAGAAATTCGGCTGGCTGGACTTCGAAACCGCCGCCAAGCTGTCCGGTGCGCGTTTCGCCTTGCTGCGTGGCCCGATCGCCCGTCTGCACCGCGCCCTGGCGCAGTTCATGATCAACCTGCACACCAGCGAGCACGGTTACGAAGAGGCCTATACGCCTTATCTGGTCCAGGCGCCGGCATTGCAAGGCACCGGTCAATTGCCGAAATTCGAAGAAGACCTGTTCAAGATCGCGCGCGAAGGCGAGGCCGATCTGTACCTGATCCCGACCGCTGAAGTGTCGCTGACCAACATCGTCGCCGGCGAAATCGTCGATTCGAAACTGCTGCCGATCAAGTTTGTCGCCCATACGCCGTGCTTCCGCAGTGAAGCCGGTGCGTCGGGTCGCGATACCCGCGGCATGATTCGCCAGCACCAGTTCGACAAGGTCGAGATGGTCCAGATCGTTGAGCCATCGACCTCGATGGAAGCGCTGGAAGGCCTGACCGCCAACGCCGAGAAAGTCCTGCAACTGCTGGAACTGCCTTATCGCACCCTTGCGCTGTGCACCGGCGACATGGGCTTCAGCGCCGTCAAGACCTACGACCTGGAAGTGTGGATCCCGAGCCAGGACAAATACCGCGAGATTTCGTCGTGCTCCAACTGCGGCGATTTCCAGGCCCGTCGCATGCAAGCACGTTTCCGCAACCCGGAAACCGGCAAGCCTGAACTGGTTCACACCCTGAACGGTTCCGGTCTGGCGGTCGGTCGTACCCTCGTTGCCGTGCTGGAAAACTACCAGCAGGCCGACGGTTCGATCCGTGTGCCGGACGTGCTGAAACCGTACATGGGTGGCCTCGAGGTCATCGGCTAAATGGACTATCTGCCGCTGTTTCACAACCTTCGCGGCAGTCGTGTGTTGGTCGTCGGTGGGGGGGAAATTGCCTTGCGCAAATCCCGCCTGCTGGCCGAAGCCGGTGCGCTGCTGCGGGTGGTTGCGCCTGAAATCGAACCGCAACTGCGCGAACTCGTTGCCGGCAGCGGTGGCGAGTGCCTGCTGCGTGGCTACGTCGAAGCGGATCTGGACGGCTGCGGGCTGATCATTGCCGCCACCGATGATGAACCGCTGAATGCACAAGTCTCCGCCGATGCTCATCGGCGTTGCGTGCCAGTCAACGTGGTGGATGCGCCAGCCTTGTGCAGCGTGATCTTCCCGGCGATCGTCGACCGTTCGCCACTGATCATCGCGGTTTCCAGTGGCGGCGATGCGCCGGTGCTGGCGCGGTTGATCCGCGCCAAGATCGAAACCTGGATTCCTTCCACCTACGGTCAACTGGCCGGTCTGGCTGCGCGTTTTCGCAGTCAGGTCAAAGGCCTGTTTCCGGATGTACAGCAGCGTCGGGCGTTCTGGGAAGATGTGTTCCAGGGCCCGATTGCCGACCGGCAACTAGCCGGGCAGGGCGCTGAAGCCGAGCGCATGATGCAGGCGAAAATCAGCGGTGAAGCGCCGGTTGCCACGGGTGAGGTGTACCTGGTCGGTGCCGGGCCGGGTGATCCCGACCTGTTGACCTTCCGCGCCTTGCGCCTGATGCAGCAAGCCGATGTGGTGCTGTATGACCGGTTGGTGGCGCCGGCGATTCTCGATTTGTGCCGTCGCGATGCCGAGCGGGTCTACGTCGGCAAGCGTCGCGCCGATCACGCCGTGCCGCAGGATCAGATCAACCAGCAATTGGTGGACCTGGCCAAGCAGGGCAAGCGCGTGGTGCGGTTGAAAGGTGGTGATCCGTTCATCTTCGGCCGTGGCGGTGAAGAGATCGAAGAACTGGCGGCCCATGGCATCCCGTTCCAGGTGGTGCCGGGCATCACGGCGGCCAGCGGTTGCGCGGCATACGCCGGGATTCCGCTGACCCACCGCGATTACGCGCAGTCGGTGCGATTTGTCACCGGGCACCTGAAGGACGGCTCCACCGATTTGCCGTGGGGTGACCTGGTCGCCCCGGCGCAAACCCTGGTGTTCTACATGGGGCTGGTGGGCTTGCCGATCATCTGCGAGCAGTTGATCAAGCATGGTCGCGCAGCGGATACGCCGGCGGCGTTGATTCAGCAGGGCACCACGGTGAATCAGCGGGTGTTTACCGGCACCTTGGCCGATCTTCCACGGCTGGTAGCGGAGCATGAAGTACATGCACCGACGCTGGTGATTGTTGGGGAAGTGGTGCAGTTGCGCGAGAAACTGGCGTGGTTTGAGGGTGCTCAGGCGCAAGTCTGAAGACCGCGTCGCTTCCTTCGCGGGCAAGCCTCGCTCCTACAGATTTTATGTTGTTCGCACGATTGCGGGTGGACACAAAACCTGTAGGAGCTAGGCTTGCCCGCGAAGGGGGCCTCAAAATCGAAATAGAACCCGGATCAGGCGCTGTTCTTGCGCCAAACCCCTTTCCCACTCAACCGCGCCCGATCATGCGCCACGGTAAAGTCCTGCTCCGGCCCCTTCGGCACAACCCCGGTCGGGTTAATGGTCTTGTGGCTGCCATAGTAGTGGTTCTTGATGTGCTGAAAATCCACCGTCTCGGCAATACCCGGCCACTGATAAATCTCGCGCAGCCAGTTCGACAGGTTCGGATAATCGGCAATCCGCCGCAGGTTGCATTTGAAGTGCCCGTGATACACCGCGTCAAAGCGGATCAGCGTGGTAAACAGGCGAATGTCCGCTTCAGTCAGGTATTCGCCCACCAGATAACGATTGGCGTCTAACAGCTGTTCCAGTCGATCCAGTTCCGCAAACAACCCGTCAAACGCCTCTTTATAAGCCGTCTGCGATGTCGCGAACCCGGCGCGGTACACACCGTTGTTCACCGCCGGATAAATCCGCTCATTCAACGCATCGATCTCGCCGCGCAACGGCGCCGGATAGAAATCCAGGTCATTGCCGGTCAAGTCATCGAATGTGCCGTTGAACATGCGGATGATCTCCGCCGATTCATTGTTGACGATGCGATTCTGCTGCTTGTCCCAGAGCACCGGCACGGTGACGCGGCCAGTGTAGTCGGCAGTGTCGGCGGTATAGCGCTGGTGCATGAAGTTGAAGTGATCGAGCTTGTCGCCGGTCGAGCCGAAGTGCTTGTCGAAGGTCCAGCCGTTTTCCAGCATCAGCCAACTGACCACCGACACGTCGATCAGGCTTTCAAGGCCTTTGAGTTTGCGCAGGATCAGTGTGCGATGCGCCCACGGACAGGCGAGCGATACGTAGAGGTGATAACGACCCGCTTCGGCGGCAAAGCCACCCACACCGGTCGGGCCGGGCGTGCCGTCGGCCGTCAGCCAGTTTCGACGCTGCGCCTGTTCGCGCTGGAACGCGCCGTCCTTGCTGCTTTCGTACCACTGGTCATGCCAGCGACCTTCGACTAACAAACCCATGTTCAAGACTCCTCAACCGATAAGCGTTGGAGAGGAGTCTATTCCGATAGGTTCGATAAAAAAGCGCAAAGGTTGGGCGCTTATGATCGGTTAAATCGATCTGTCCCGTGCGTCCCAATATTTCTGGGCTGTTTCGAAGGCGATTTCGCGAGGTTGGCCGAGGCCGCGTAGTGCGAGGGCCATTGTCGCAATCAGCGCCATTTGCGGATAACTGTCGACCACGTCGCCACGCCATACGGCTTTCAAATGTTCGGGATCGAGAGAGGCGGGTTTGACATGGCGTTGCGCCGACAGCTGCGGCCATTCCTCATCCCAGCTCTCGCCACCGGTGGTGCCGTAAAGGTGGCTGTCGGTGTCGGGGTTGATCTCGATCTCGCCGCCATCGCCCTTGACCACAATCGCGGTGTCGCCGAGCAAGCCGCTGGCATCGCGATGCACCGCCTGGTAGCCGGGGTGGAAAATGCTTTGCAGGCCGCAGCGGGCGTTCAACGGATTGAGAATGCGCGTCAGGGAGTGGATCGGCGAGCGCAGGCCCAAGGTGTTGCGCAGGTCGATCATGCGTTGCAGTTGCGGCGCCCAATCCACCAGCGGCATGAACGCCAGGCCGCCGTTATCGAGCGCCGAGCCGACCTGTTGCCAGTTGCGGCACAACGGGATCTTCAGCTCATCCAGCAGTTGCTCGCTGTACAGCCGCCCGGCCGTATGTGCGCCGCCGCCGTGCATGAAAATCCGCACGCCGTTCTGCGCCAGGCACTTGGCCGCCAGCAGATACCACGGCAGATGGCGTTTCTTGCCGGCGTAGGTCGGCCAATCCAGATCGACATTCAAGGCCGGTGGTTGCAAGCGCTCACGCAGGGCTTCGGTGAAGCCGGCCATTTCCTCGGCGCTTTCTTCCTTGTGCCGCAGCAGCATCAGAAACGCACCGAGCTGAGTGTCTTCGACCTTGTCGTCGAGCACCATGCCCATGGCTTCGCGGGCTTCTTCGCGGGTCAGGTCGCGGGCGCCGCGCTTGCCTTTGCCGAGGATCCGCACGAATTGGGCGAAGGGGTGTTCGGCGGGCGTTTCTAGAGTCAGCACTGGATAATCGGTCATAAGCAATTCGTCGGTTTGGGCAGGCCCGCCAGTTTCGCGGCGAGTTTGGCAGGGGTGCCTTTGAACAGTCGGTTCAGGTGCAGGCTGTTGCCTTTTTCCGGGCCGAGCTTCAACGCTGTGTACTTGATCAGCGGACGTGTCGCCGGGGACAGCTGGAATTCGGCGTAGAAGCTGCGCAGCAATTCGAGGATTTCCCAGTGCTCGGGGCTCAACTCGATTTCTTCGGCAGCGGCGAGGGCGCTGGCCACGTCGGCGGACCAGTCGCTCAGTTCAACCAGGAAACCGTCCTTGTCCAACTCGATGGCGCGGGCGCCGACCGTCAGTGCATTCATAACCAGCTGTTGACCTTGTCGTAGTGAATCGACAGTTCGACGAAGGCGGGATAATCGATCGCCTTGGCCGTATCCGGAACCTCCACCGCACGGGCCTGGGCGTCTTCGGCCAACACGAACAGCGTCGGGTTGCCGGCGATCAGTGCGTTGAAGGGCGCGGTGCCCGGTTGCAACGCATACACCGCGTCACCGGTCAGCAGCAGCGCATCGTTCGCGCCGATCAGGCGCAGGCAACTGCTCAGGCGGTCGTCGCCGAACGGGGAATGAGACAACACATGCAAAGTCGACATCAGAGGGTGATCACCTGGTCGTAACGGTCAATAAGGGCGGTGATTTCGCGGGCGGCCAGCACCTGAGCTTCTGCCAGCGACAAGCTGTCCGGGGCCAGGCCGCGTTCAGCGGCGCTGTCGCCACAGACGAACAGGTCTTCGACGCCGAACATCGGCAACGCTTGCAGGTTGGCGCTCAAGTCTTTTTGTTGCAGGGCCTTGGCGTCCTGTTTCGGCGCGAGCTGGAACACTCCGTCATCAAGAAACAGCAGGCCGATCGGCAGGTCGAAGGCACCACCGGCCAGCACGATGTCCAGTGCTTCACGTGCGCTCGGCCCGGACCACGGCGCCTGACGGCTGATAATCAGCAAGGATTTAGGCATGTCACGCACCTCCGAAACAGATCAGTCGGTCGGCGTCCTGCACCGCGTCATGCAACTGACCGAGACCGGACAACTCCCACGGCGCGCCGACGGCGACCGCTTCGCGCTGATAACGCTGGGCTTCTTCGTCGTTCAACACACCACGACGCAGGGCGGCGGCGATGCAGACAACGCCGTCCAGTTGATGTTCGGCCACAAAGGCGCGCCATTGCTTGGGCAGGTCCTGTTCATCCTGCGGCGTGACCACGCTGGCGGACGCGTTGTAGACGCCATCCTGATAGAAAAACAGCCGGACAATCTCATGCCCGCCGGCCAGCGCAGCCTGGGCGAACAACAAGGCACGGCGCGAGGAGGGCGCATGGGCGGCGGAAAACAGCGCGATGGCGAACTTCATGACGGACTCGATCAGTAAAACTGCGGCCATGATAAGGCGTGGACCGAGTTGTCGCCATCGCCAGCAAGCCGGCTCCTACAGGTCCCGTGTCGTTTACAAGCCTTCGACCCACCACAAAACCCCTGTAGGAGCTGGCTTGCCAGCGATGGCGGTCTGTCTGCCGACATAAATGCTGGATGTGCTACGCCGCTCAACGCGGCATATACCCCAACTGCCAACGCCGTGGAATCCTCAACGACAACACTCCAAGCGCCCCCGCCAGCAACCCGCTGACAAACAACGCCCTGAGTCCAAGATGATGCTCCAGCACCGCTCCCAACACCGCGCCGGCAAACATTCCGGTCCAGGGGATCAACTGCACCCGCCAGCCATTGCGCCGCTCGCCGAGCATCCAGCGTCCCAGGCCGCGACCGAAGCGCGACAGGGCGCCTGTCACGTAAGTAAGCCCCACCGGCAGGCCATTCACTTCTTCGACGGCGGCATTGAGCATGCCCATCGCGATGATCGCTGCCAGCAGCGCCGGCAATTGTTCGTCATAAGGCCAGGCCGCCGCCGCACACAGCAACATGGCGATGCACAACAGCAAGGGCAGCGCGCGGCGCCCGCCGACCCGGCTGACGACAATGCCCAAGGCGTTGCCGAGGATGAACGTGGCCACGAGCAGCAGCAGGCGCAGGGTCAGGCCCATGTCGCCGTCGCTGATCGCCACGGCGAGGCGTGTGGTGTTGCCGCTCATGAAGGAGACGAAATCGCCGCTGGCCATGAAGCCGATAGCGTCGGTCATGCCGGCAAGCACCGAGAGTGCGGCCACCAGCGACAGGCCGATGCGGCCGCGCCATTTCTGAGTGTGCAGATGCCCCGGACTGGCGCGGGTCGTGGAGGACGAAGGCAGCATCGGTGGCGGGATCCTTGTGCGGCGACGTTTATGGGATCAGACCATATAACTCGCAATACTCCAGCCAGTCCATCCCCGCCATCTCGGCCACTTCCCGGTGTACGTTCAGGCGTTGAGCTTCGTAGTCCTCCGGTGTCGCGGCGGTCAGTTGCAGGGTCAGCTCCCAGGCAAACAACCCCAGGCGTTCGGCCTCGGCTTCGAACGCTTCATGCAAGCGCTCGTCGCGAAACTGCGCTGCGGTTTCGCCCTTGGCCTGAGCCAGCAGCGGGTTGAGGTTGTCGAGTTCGTGGCGCAGTTCAGGTCGCTCATCGAGAAACTTCTGCAGCGCCTGCTCGTGTTGCTGTTCGGTTGCCGCCATGGTCGCTCCTTGAGAATGGGTTACACGGACTGCTTCTTGCTGGCCTTGGCCGCTGCGGCCAGGCATTCGAGGGCAAACTGCTCGCAGTAGGTCATCTGGATCGGCGTGGTTTCGCCCTTGACGGTACGTTCGCCGTCGAGGATGTAACGGATCCGCTTGTCGGTGACGCCGATTCGCTTGGCGATCCAGGAAGGCGTCTGGCCGATCTGGCTGATCAGCTTGTCGGCATATTCAGCGGTCGGTTTGTAGAATTCGGCGTTGGGTGTCATGGACGTTCCAGAAAAAAATGAGCTCGGAAATAAGGGCGATGCAGCGTTTGGCGCGACAGGGTGCGCGAATCGTTGCGCGGTGTCGCGGTATAAATGAAGTAAAGCAGAACGATACGCCGGCCCACGGTGATACAGTCCGCTTTTTCTTGATGAGCACACGCAATGCGAATTCTGATGGTGGCGCTGGCCGCAACGTTGCTGGCGGGATGCGCCGGTTCGGTGATGAACGATGCCCGCACGGGCACCCCGTACAAAACCCTGACTTCGGACAAACCGGAAAAAGTCGTCGCCCAGTGCGTGCAGTTCGCCTGGCAGGACGAGGCAGTGTTCGGCGTCGATGCGGGCGCGTATTTGCAGCCGGGCAAGAAGGGCGGGTCTACCGTTTACACGCGTTCGGCGGAGTCCTTTGTGGACGTGACCACCGATGCGTCAGGGACGGCGTTGAGTTACTACGCGCAGCATGACGACTTTGTCGCCAAGCGCCGTTTGGCGGCGCTGGCTACCTGCCTCTGATCTTTTGAGCACCGCAATACCTTTGTAGGAGCACGGCTTGCCGGCGAAGGCGATTTCACGGACGCCTTCGCTGGCAAGCCATGCTCCTACAGGGAGAGTTCGGCTTTATTGATCAGGCGCTTCTGGAAAAAGAAGCGCTTGTGCCCCGGCGGGTAGTCGACGATCTGCCCCAACTCGCTGAACCCCAGCTTCTTGTAGAACTCCGGCGCCTGAAAGTCGAAGGTGTCCAGCCAGATCCCCACGCATTCCTTCTCCCGCGCCAGGTCTTCGGCCATCTGCATCAGTCTGGAGCCAATGCCTTGCCCCCGGCCCTGTTCCGGCACCGACAGCAATTCGATAAACAACCATTGATAGAAAAACCGGCCGTACAGCCCGCCGAGAATCTCGCCCTGGTCATCGCGCACCAGCAAGGCCAGCGGTTGCGCTTTGCCGTCCCCCGCTTGGGCGACGTTGTAGGCCCGCAATGGTGCGAGGATCGCCTCGCGATCTTCCGGTGTCGGGTTGTGCGACTGTTCGATGCTGAGTGTCATCGGCTACATCCTTATGGCAGTGATGCACGAGCGTATCCGGGTCGCGACGATTGTTCTATCCCTCGTTATTCAGAGGAACCGTCGCCAGCGCGCAGATGTCTAGCCTTTACAGCGTCATTCCAGAACGCGGCCGATGAGGATTGCCAATGAACATTTTCGAAGCCTTGCGCGAAAGCCACGACCGCCAACGCACCTACGCCGTCGCATTGGTCAAGACCAGCGGCGACACCCCGGAGCGCGTTGAAGCCTACAAGCAGCTCAAGTCCGAACTCCAGGCACACGAAACCGCAGAAGAGCGGCATTTTTATATCCCGCTGATGGAGTTCGACAACGGTGTCGACCTCAGTCGCCACGCGATTTCGGAACATCACGAGATGGACGAAATGATGGAAGAACTCGACGAGACCGAGATGTCCAGCCCGGCCTGGCTGGCGACCGCGAAGAAGCTCTCCGAGAAGGTCCATCACCATCTGGAGGAGGAAGAGCAGAAGTTCTTCCAGATGGCCGGCAAGCTGCTCGACGATCAGCAGAAAGAAACGCTCGCCAGGCAATACGAGAAGGAATACAAGGCTCAACTTTCGTGAGGGCCTTCGTCTAAGATGGGCGTTTTCTGACGAAATAAGGATGCGTTGTCATGCCGAACACAGCCGAGCGGGTCAACATCGTCGAGTCCCAGGTGTTGTCCCACGACTGGTATCTGCTGAAGAAAATCACCTTCGATTACCAGCGCAACAACGGCGAATGGCAACGCCAGACCCGCGAGGTCTACGACCGTGGCAATGGCGCGGCGATTCTGCTGTTCAACCGCGAGAAGAAAACCGTCGTACTGACCCGGCAGTTCCGCTTGCCGGTGTTCGTCAATGGTCACGACGGTCTGTTGATCGAGGTGGCTGCGGGGTTGCTCGAAGGCGCCGCGCCCGAAGAACGCATCCGCGATGAAGCGGAGGAAGAAACCGGTTATCGCGTGCACCATGTGCAGAAGGTGTTCGAGGCCTACATGAGCCCCGGCTCGGTAACTGAAAAACTGCATTTCTTCATCGCCGAATACGATGCTTCATCGAAAGTCGGCGAGGGCGGCGGGCTCGAAGAAGAGACCGAAGAACTGGAAGTGCTGGAGTGGCCGTTCGACGACGCGCTGGAAGCGTTTTATCGCGGGGAGATCTGCGACGCGAAGACCATCATGCTGCTGCAGTACGCCGCCATGAAAAACCTTTTCACTACCCCCTGAATCTGTAGGAGCCGGCTTGCTGGCGATTCGGCTTTAAGGCTTGCAGTGCTGCCAAGGCCATCATCGCCAGCAAGCCGGCTCCTACAATGTTGCGTGAGTCGCGCAATCCGGGATTAACGCAAACCCTGTAGGAGCCGGCTTGCCGGCGATTCGGCCTTAAGCCTTGCAGTGCTGCCGAGGTCGCCATCGCCGGCAAGCCAGCTCCTACAAAAATCAAAAGCCTTCCAGTCGCCCGGTTCCACCCCATTGGCCGCCTTCCAGCGTCAGCAATAATTCCTTCGCCTCAAGCCCACCTGCAAACCCGGTCAATTTCCCCGACGCGCCGATCACCCGATGGCACGGCGCAATAATCGAGATCGGGTTCTTGCCATTCGCCGCGCCCACTGCACGCACTGCGCTCGGGTTGCCGATCTGCTCGGCAATCTGGCTATAGCTGCGCGTTTCGCCGAACGGAATGGTCAGCAGGGCCTGCCACACCTTTTTCTGAAAGTCCGTACCGGCGAAATCCAGTTCCAGGTCGAAGCGGTTTCGTGTGCCGGCGAAGTATTCCTGCAACTGTTGAACCGCGCGCACCAGGACCGGGTTGTCCGCCGCCTCACTCATCGGCCCGAGCCGTACGCGATTCGGTTTGTCGTTTTCCCAGAGGATGGCCGCCAGTCTCGAACCGTTCGCGACCAGCTTCAACTCGCCGACCGGCGACGCCATGGTGGTGAAGGTGTAACTCATGCGGGCGGACTCCGAAAACAGGTGAGCAGGCGGCAAGCATACTGCCTCGACGGGGAGGCGCAATACGCAATCCCGACCATACTGCGTACTGCTCTTGAAACGTTTTCTCTGTTTTTTTTACCGACCCTAAAAACAAAAAGAGACCGACTCATGAAGTTCGAACCTTTTGCCAAATCGCTCATCGCGACTTCATTGGCACTCAGTTGCCTGGCGGCTCACGCCGCTTCTGTCGCCCCCGTCGCCGCCGAAAACGGCATGGTGGTCACGGCCCAGCACCTGGCCAGTCATGTGGGCGTCGATGTGCTCAAGAACGGTGGTAACGCCGTCGATGCCGCCGTCGCGGTCGGGTATGCGCTGGCGGTGGTGTATCCCGCGGCAGGTAACCTGGGCGGCGGTGGTTTCATGACCATCCAACTGGCGGACGGGCGCAAGACCTTCCTCGACTTCCGCGAAAAAGCCCCGCTGGCCGCCACTGCCGACATGTACCTCGACAAAGAGGGCAACGTCGTCCCGGACCTCAGCACCCGTGGTCATCTGGCTGTCGGCGTGCCGGGCACCGTGTCCGGCATGGAACTGGCGCTGAAAACCTACGGCACCAAACCGCGCAAGGAAGTGATCGCCCCGGCGATCAAACTCGCTGAAGACGGCTTTGTGCTGGAGCAGGGCGATGTCGATTTGCTGGAGTACGCCACCGACGTCTTCAAAAAGGACATGAAAGATTCCGGCTCGATCTTCCTGAGCAACGGCGAGCCGATGCAGGTCGGCCAGAAGCTGGTGCAAAAAGACCTGGGCAAAACCCTGCGGGAAATCTCCGAGAAGGGTGCCGACGGTTTCTATAAGGGCTGGGTTGCTGACGCGATCGTCACCTCCAGTCAGGCCAACAAAGGCATCATCACCCAGGCTGATCTCGACAAATACAAGACCCGCGAACTGGCCCCTATCGAGTGCGATTACCGTGGCTACCACGTGGTCTCGGCACCACCGCCAAGCTCCGGCGGCGTAGTGATCTGCGAGATCATGAACATCCTCGACGGCTACCCGATGAAAGACCTGGGTTACCGCTCGGCGCAGGGTATGCATTACCAGATCGAAGCCATGCGCCACGCGTATGTCGACCGTAACAGCTACCTCGGCGACCCGGACTTCGTGAAAAATCCGATCGCCCATTTGCTGGATAAAAACTACGCGAGCAAAATCCGCGCTGCCATCAATCCGCAAAAGGCCGGCGTGTCCCGCGAGCTCAAGCCCGGCGTCGCGCCGCACGAAGGCAGCAACACCACCCATTACTCCATCGTCGATAAATGGGGCAACGCGGTGTCGGTGACCTACACCTTGAACGACTGGTTCGGCGCCGGTGTCATGGCCAGCAAAACCGGGGTCATCCTCAACGACGAGATGGACGACTTCACCTCGAAAATCGGCGTGCCGAACATGTACGGTCTGGTGCAAGGGGAGGCCAACGCCATCGCGCCGGGCAAGGCGCCGCTGTCGTCCATGAGCCCGACCATCGTGACCAAGGACGGCAAAGTCGTGATGGTCGTCGGCACCCCTGGCGGCAGCCGCATCATCACCGCGACCTTGCTGACCATCCTCAACGTGATCGACTACGGCATGAACATCCAGGAAGCGGTGGATGCGCCGCGTTTCCACCAGCAGTGGTTGCCGGAGGAGACCAACCTGGAGGCGTTCACCACCAGTCCGGACACGGTGAAGCTGCTCGAAAGCTGGGGCCACAAGTTTGCCGGGCCGCAGGATGCCAACCATATCGCCGCGATTCTGGTCGGGGCGCCGTCGCTGGAAGGTAAACCGGTGGGCAAAAACCGTTTCTACGGAGCGAACGATCCGCGTCGTAACACCGGGTTGTCTCTCGGTTATTGAGGGTTGTGTTTGGAGGGGGACGGATTTAGTTTCTGTCCCCTGACCCAACGACAGATCAAGGATGGAACCATGACCACCGCAATGTTGATCATCGATGTCCAGCGAGCACTTTGCACGGGCGAGTACGAGTGCTTCGAAATCTCACGTGTCATCGACACCATTAACGGGCTCAGCACCCGTGCCCGAAAGGCCGGCGTTCCGGTGGTGCTGATCCAGCATGAGGAAGACGGCAGTCCGCTGGCGTATAACGCTGAGGGCTGGCAACTTGCCGAGGGGCTGGAAACCTCGCCCAAGGATTGGCACGTACGCAAGACCACACCGGATTCGTTCTACCAGACCAACCTGCAAAAGCTGCTGCCGGTGCAGGATTTCGAACGCCTGGTCATCTGCGGTTTGCAAACCGACTATTGCGTCAACGCCACAGTGCGTCAGGCGCTGCAACTGGGGTACGACGTGGTGCTGGCGGCTGACGCTCACTCCACGGTCGACAACGGCAACATCCCCGCCGAAGACATCATCGCCGAGCACAACAAGGACTTGGCGCATTTGACCGGTTCAGTGGCGCGGATCGACGTGATATCCGCCGCCGACATCACGTTCTAGCACCCATGATGACGGGCCCCGCCCAACCCTGTAGGAGCCCGGCTTGCTGGCGATGGCGATTTCCCGGACGCCATCGCCGGCAAGCCTGGCTCCTACGGATTGTGAGATGTCCGGGATGGCGGGTTCACGCAAAACCTGTAGGAGCCGGCTTGTGGGATGTCCGGGATGGCGGGTTCACGCAAAACCTGTAGGAGCTCGGCTTGCTGGCGATGGCGATTTCATGGACGCCTTCGCCGGCAAGCCTGGCTCCTACGGATTGCGAGGGTGTTGGAGATTTAGGGTTCACCCAAAACCTGTAGGAGCCGGCTTGCTGGCGATGGCGATTTCACGGACGCCTTCGCCGGCAAGCCTGGCTCCTACGGAGCGCGGGATGTCAGGGATGGCGGGTTCACCCAAAACCTGTAGGAGCTCGGCTTGCTGGCGATGGCGATTTCATGGACGCCATCGCCAGCAAGCCGGCTCCTACAAATCGCGAGGGTGTTGGAGATTTAGGGTTCACGCAAAACCTGTAGGAGTCCGGCCTGCCGGCGATGGCGATTTCATGGGCGCCTTCGCCGGCAAGCCTGGCTCCTACGGATTCGGGGGTGTTGGGGATTGTAGGTTCACGCCACACCTGTAGGAGCCCGGCTTGCCGGCGATGGTGATTTCACGGACGCCTTCGCCGGCAAGCCTGGCTCCTACGGATTGGGGGGCGTACCCATCGATTTTTCCTGATCGAAAACCTGCAATTCATCGGCGATCCGGTCGAACAGCGCCCGGTCGGATGTATCGGACAGGTAGATCGTGGGGGTGGGTTCGCTCATGTTGGCCTCCGGAAAGTCCCGCGACTTTACGTCAGCCGCAAACCCTGTGGCGAGGAAGCAGATCCAATCTCTGGTTGGGGGGATGTGCAGAGGCTTGAACTCAATCTACACTTAAGAACCGTTCTCTGTTGCGGTTAAATTCCAATACCTTTTCTTTGAGGGAGGCAAGCTCCTGGTGGATGCCCTTGTGCTGCTTTTTAACGGCCTGACCGAGTGGGTGATCGAGCCCGTCATCCGCCAGTTCCTGGGCCTTTTCGATCTGAATGGGCGCATGGGTGTACTGTTTCTGTTCTCGTCTTACAGCATCGCTTACGCTCTGTTCCGGTTCAGGAAACATCGAGGTCTCACCGACGCGCAGTCGTTCGGGCAGTTCATCGGCGGGCGTCGGGTGTATTTCCATCGTTCGGCGTTGCTCGATTACCGCTACTACTTCGTGCGGGCGATTCTGAAAGTGGCGTTGGTGTTGCCGATTGTCGGTCTGGTGGACCCGCTCGTCCTGCGCTCCGGAGACTACATCGCCTTTTTCACCAACCTGTGGGGCGCGCGGGTGCAAGTGGAGCAGAATCTTTCACTGTCCTTGCTCTACGGGCTGGGCGTTTTCCTGGTGAAAGACTTCATGGCCTACTGGGCGCACCGCGCCTTCCATTCCAAATGGTTGTGGGCATTCCACAAAGTCCACCATTCGGCGCCGGTGCTGGTTCCAGCGACCGCCAGCCGGGTTCATTTCGTGGAAAAGATTGTCGAAAAGCTCTCGACGATCATCGGCATCGGCGCCTTTGCCGGCGTCTTCTGGTACGCCTGCGGCGGCGAGATCAGCCGCTATACTTTGTTCGGCGTGACCTGGCTGGTGTTCATCCTCAACGGGTTGGTGGGAAACCTGCGTCACAGTCATGTCTGGCTGTCGTTCGGCCCGGTGTTCGAACATGTGCTGAACAGCCCGGCCCAGCACCAGATTCATCACAGCGACGCACCGCACCATTTCAACAAGAACTTCAGCATCAACCTGTCCCTGTGGGACTGGATGTTCGGCACGCTCTACGTCACCACGTCGAAACCCGAAGCCCTGCGGTTCGGCACCGGTGAGCAGGATTCTGAGCGTTACCTGACGGTTTACAGCCTGATCGTCACGCCGTTTGTGGACATTGCCCGCAAGATCCGTTCGACCAAACGACCTGATCGTTCGCGGGCGCCCTTGCGAACAATCCAGAATGCGTTAGCAGAAGTGGAGGTGAGACATGACAACTGATTCCGCGGAAAAAGAGTCTGTCAAAGAAGCCGTCAAACTTTATGTCGAGGGTATGGTCTTCGCTGACGAAGCCTCGTTGCGAAAAGCATTTCATCCGTCTTGTCGCATCATCGGTCACTTCCAAAAAGCGCTTGAATGGCTGTCCCTTGATGAGTTTGTCGACGCGATCAAAACCGAAGGCCCGGCGGCAAAAGAGGTGAAGCCTTTTTGGGAAGTGATTGACCTGGACATAACAGGCGACGCCGCCGCCGTAAAAATCATCGATGATTATGCGGGGATGAGGTTTACCGATTACCTGTCGTTACTGAAGATCGATGATCGCTGGGTCATCATCAACAAGCTGTACTACTACCATGAGTCGTGAACCGCACGGAGACCATTGAGATGGATGTTCAGGTACATCGCGCCGACGCAACGCACATCGATCAAGTCGCCAGCCTCTTCGACGCCTATCGGGGGTTCTATGGCCAGCCCTCGAACCTGAATCAGTCCCGCCACTTTATCGCCGAGCGCATTGCCCGGGATGAGTCCGTGATCTTCTTCGCCCGGGACACCGACGGCGAAGCACTGGGTTTTGTCCAGTTGTTCCCGACTTTTTCGTCTATCGACGCGCATCGCACCTGGCTGCTCGGTGACCTGTTCACCGCGCCTGCCGCCCGAGGGCGCGGGGTCGCAACGCGGCTGATGAACACCGCGCGCGACTTCGCGGTGTTGAGCGGCGCCAAAGGCCTGGTGCTGGAAACCGCCACGGACAATCACGGTGCGCAGCGGTTGTATGAAGCCTTGGGCTATGTGCGCGATACGGGTTACTACACCTATTGCCTGGATTTGAAGCAGGGCTGACCGATCACCGTTCCGGCAGGTTCCAGCGCTCGCGAACGTGCTCGTATTGCGCCTCGGGCATTTGCACCAGCAGGGGAGACTGCTGCGGATCGAGCCAGTCGAACAATCGGCTGATGTCCGCCTGATCCATGGCTGTGCAACCCGCCGTCGGCGATGTCGGGCTACGCCAGATGTGGAAAAAGATGCACGAGCCCGAGGCGGGGGACGCGGGTGTGTTGTGCTCGATGACAATGCCTTTTCGATAGCCTTCTTCGCTGCGCATGCGTTCGGAACTGCTCCAGTCCTTGGGCATCGCCGCGCCGTCGACCAGGGTGTTGTAGTGTCCGGAATGGCTGTCGTCCACGCATTCGGTGGTCGCTGTCAGGGCGAGGTAGGGCAGTTTCGTGTCGGCGCTGGTCTCGTAACCGAACGCTGTTCCCAGCTTGAAAATCCCGGCCGGCGCTTTTCCATCGCCTTCGTGTTTGACGGGTTCTGCGCCTGGCTCAACGTTGTCCAACCCTTTGCCCCAGGCCATGCCGTTTTTGCCGACCACCACCGCAAACGCCTCGCCATATTTGCGGAAGCTGTTCCCGTCGCGTTCATAGCGCTGGGCGCTGCCTTGCAGGTCATCCCAGTTTTTTGTGGTGACCACAATCAGTTGATGGCTGGCGTCGAGTGCGGCATTGGCGTCGAGTGGCGTGATGGGGAAATCCATCACGTTGTTCGGTGCCTGTGCGTTGCCATAAGTGAAGTGCCACCATTCTTTCGAGTACCCGGAGAAGCCTTCTTTTGCCATGGCGCTGCCGAGCCGCTGGCGATTGTCCTGCGCGGTCGCATTGATCGTCGGGTTGGCGGTATGCGCCCGCTCATCGAAGCAATCGAAGCCGGTGCCCATGTCGAGTGCGCCGTCATGCCAGCGCTGATCGTAGGGGGCGGTGCAATCAACCTGCGCGACCGAGGGCGTCCAGGTGCTGGCGGGCAACGCCTTGGGCCCGGTGAGTGTCAGGTCCACGGTCGAGCCTCTGGAGTGATTCGACACCCGCGCCACATACCCCAGGCGCCAGAAGTCCTGCTTGTCCACACGCGGGTAGAACTCGGCCTTGCGTGGGTCGCCCGGTTCGGTGGCAAAGCGGCCCATATCGGCCACCGCCCGATTCGGTCGATAACAATCAAACACCTTCAAACCGTAGCCTTGCGCACGCAACGACGCTTGTACCCGGGCGAGCGCCCTGGCAGCGTCCAGCGTCAACAGGCATTCGGCGGCGGCATAACCGTCGAGTGGGTGACCGGTGAAGTTGTGGGGGCTGGCGTAGCGAATGTCTTGCTCGATGCTCGGATCAATCGCTCGCAGATAGACCATGTGCCCGGGTCGCGGCTCGGCACTGGACATGCCCGCCAGGACGCTGCCCAGCAACAGCAGTGATTGCAGCCAGGGGCGGGCGATGGTGCGAAGAGGGCGCATGCGATGTCTCCAGGATGCCGGGTACGCAATGAACGGGGGAAAGGTAGCAGACTGAGGTGAGGGGGACTAACCTCAGTCTGCATTTCCGGATCACGACGTTAACCTCGTACAGATCATGCGGAGCATAAATCCAAGATGCAGGATCATCGCCCAAATCCGACGCTTAATCTGGAGTATTGTGCCGATCGCCCGATATTCATGGACTTCTTGCAACAGGCACAGCGCTCGCCTGACGCCATTGCGGTCGTCTCTCACGACGCGACGTGCAGTTATCGTCAGCTTGAACAGATAAGCCATGGCATTGCGTCCTTCCTGAAGGTCAATGGCGCGACCGAATCCGACCGGGTGGTTATTGTTTCCAATCGCTGCGCGGGGTTGGTCTATGCAATGCTCGGCGCCTTGCGTGCCGGGTCGACGTTCACCGTTGCCGACGTTGCGTATCCACCTGCGCGCATCGGGCAAATCATCCGAATGCTAAAGCCTTCCTTTGTCCTGCTTTGCGGTGGGGCCACCGTCGATCTCGATTCCGAACACCTGGAGACAGGGCGTTCGGCTCCACGGATCTTCAGCATTGCGGAAAACCCCGCCGATTCATTGCGTGAGTTCGCCTTTCACCAACATGCCTTGCCGCAAGTCGACCCTGCACAGCCGGCCTATATCACCTTCACTTCGGGCAGCACTGGCGAACCGAAGGGCATCGTGGCCACTCATGCGCCGCTGGTGCATTTCATTGAGTGGCATACCCAGCGCCATTCCTTGTCAAAAGACGATTGCTTTTCGCTGCTGTCCGGGCTGGGGCATGACCCTGTGTACCGGGATGTATTTACCCCGCTGTCGATTGGCGCAAAAGTTATCGTTCCCGCACAGTCGACCGTCATAGACCCTGTGGCATTGGCGGCGTGGATACAAAAAAATGCCATTTCGATTATTCATCTGACGCCGCCGTTGGGAAGGCTGATAGGAACCGGCGCAACACTTCAGGGGGCAAGATTCAACGCGCTTCGATACTTGTTCTGGGGTGGCGATGCATTAGGCATTTCGCTGTTCGAGCAAATGTGCGTGATCGCCCCCAATGCCGTCAGTGTCAATTTTTACGGTACGACGGAAACGCCTCAGGCAATGGCGTACCACCACGTCGACCCTGAAGCCGACAATTCCAGGATTCCACTGGGTAGAGGCATTAAAAACGCGCAATTGCTGGTCGTGAATGACACCCGTCAATTGGTGCATGAAGGTGAGGTCGGAGAAATCCTGATACGCAGCCCTTACTTGGCGCAGGGTTACTGGGAGGACATCGCGCAAACCCGGGAAAAGTTTGTGGTGAATCCGTTTACGAATGTCGAGAACGACATTTGTTATAGAACCGGCGACCTTGGGACTTATCTTTCAGATGGCAGAGTCAGCTTTCTGGGGCGGGGCGATAGTCAGGTCAAGATTCGCGGACATCGTATTGAGCTGGCTGAAATCGAAGGCGCACTTTCGAAACATCCGCTGATAAAGCAGTGCGTTGTGCTTGCCGTCAATGACAACGCGCAGGTCAGGCTGGTGGCCTATTGCGTTTCAATCAACGCTGTTTCAACGGGTGAACTGCGTGAGCACCTCAACACTCGGCTCCCGGAATACATGGTGCCGGCGTTGTTCGTCTTTCTGGATGCGATTCCACTGACGCCGAACGGAAAGATCGATAGGCGGGCGCTGCCGCGGATAGCTGCCAACACAGAGGCGGCGTCCAACCATTCCGATCGGGATCTATCGCCGCTTGCGTTAAAACTGACACAGGCTTGGGCCGAAATACTCCAAGTCCCGCGTATCGACGCAAACCTGACGTTTGTCGAACTGGGAGGGGATTCGCTGTCGTTCGTTCAGGCCTCAATGGTGCTTGAAGAACTGATCGGCCATCTGCCCGATCAATGGGAAATGACACCGGTACATGAACTGTGTGGGCTGGCCGGTAAAACCAGCAGTTCAAAGTTGTCCATCAGGGCAATGGAAGTCCCTGTCCTTTTACGTGTTATCTCGATAATCCTGATTGTCATTGGGCATCTTCATCTGTTCTCGACCTGGTCAGTGGTAGGGGAGATAACGGTATTGTTTCTGATCTCGGGTATCAGTCTGGCGAGGTTCCAGTTTCAAGCCATCAATGAACGCGGCAATGTGCGTACGCTGGTCAGGTCAGTGGTCTTTATTGCGGTGCCGACCATCCTTTACACACTTTTGAATCAGATACTGTTCGACCAGGTTCATTGGCAAACGATGTTGCTGATCTCCAACTGGTTTCCACCGACGATGATGGGCGGCTTTGCCTACTGGTATGTTGAAGTGCTCCTGCAGATGATTGTCATCATCGGGTTTGTTCTGTCGTTCGAGCGCGTCAGGAACATCATTGTTGCGAACCCGTTTCGCTGCCTTGTTCTGGCGGCATGTGCATTGGCCGTGGCCGACATTGTGATCAGTGCGTTTCTGTTTGACGCGTCACCGCTCTATAACCGCGTGCCACAGCACTACCTTGCGGTCATGGTGCTTGGAATGGCCGTTCACTATGCCCATTCAAGTGCCCAGAAGTGGATCGTCAGTGCGGTTGCTGTGGTTGTGATGGGTGGGGAGGATCTTCTGGCAATCTTCGGGACGGGGGCGCAGGAAGTTGCGAAGGACTATGTTGATATCGCCATCCCTGCAGTTCTCTCTCTGATTTGGGTCAAGTCAATTCCGGTGCCAGGTCTCATCGCCCGGGGGCTTGCGCTAGTTGCATCGTCAACGCTGTTTATTTATCTGACGCATTTTCAATTTCAGTCCCTGGCCCGGCATGTTGTTGACCTGCCTGGGGTCGCGGTGGTCTTTGCCGTCGTAGGTGGCATCGGGGTCGCGTATGGGTGGAACAAAGTTGTTCGAATCGTTTTGGTGCGCTGGAGTGGCGTAGGTAAGAAGAGCGGTTCGGATACGGTTGAGCGTGTGGCTTGATGGTGAGCTTTGTCTATTGGATGGGGGGGTATATCCGTTGCTGCGGTGATGGCGGCTAATGGTTTCGCCCTTACGGCGAGTCACTTTGGAAGAGCCCCAAAGTAACCAAAGGGCTCTTGCCCCTTTCGTTCGGTGCCTCGCTATGGCTCGGCATGCCCTCGCTCCGGTCCTGCTCCGTGGGCCCGCCGCCATCGGCCATCCATGGCCGGGGGCGGCTAACCCGGCATCCATGCCGGGTTGCCCACTGCGCAGAACCTGCGCTCGGCCTCTCGAGGGGGCGCTCAGATCAAAAGCTGAGGCGAGCTAACGCTCGGCCTGATGAGTGGTGAAAATCAAAAGCACACGCGATTCCCTGTAGGAGCCGGCTTGCCGGCGAAAAGCGTCTGGACGACGCGTTCTTTCAGACAGCCCGCGTTATCGTTGACGTCCATCGCCGGCAAGCCGGCTCCTACAAGGGATTGGTGTCATGTCTAGGTAGCCTGTCCGCTTGAGGTGTCGCCCCCCCGGGATCGGTGCGCAGCTCAAGGTCGATATCACCAGCGCTTTTAAGTTGCATCAACCCTCACGCTTAGTGATGGGGTGGCAAAAAAAACACGGGTTACAGTGGCCGTTGCAGCGGGAACTTCAGGCTGCCGGGCAGGTCAGTTGGAGCCCTGTATCGAGTGCTGTGGTCGGTTGTACGATCGTGCCACGAGAGATCAATCGAGTTCGCCCGCTGATGCCAACCAAACGTTTTCTGACAGGTTTCATTCTGGCGTTATGCGCCAGCGCGTCGCTTTATTCGGTGGCTGCTGAGCGAAGAGCGACAGCGCAAAGCAACAGCGCATCAACCACTTTGATCGAAACGGCTTCGCGGCAGTATGAAAATGGCCAGTTGGACCAGGCTGCTGCCACGCTGGAGCGGGCCCTGCATATCCAGCCGAACAATCCCGCGACGCTGCATTACCTCGGTGTGTTGCGTCTTCAGCAGGGGCAGTACCAACAGGCTGAAAACTTGGCGATGCGCTCTAACATTCGGGTGGGTCGTAACGTCGAGTTACGTAACCGCAACTTGCAATTGATACAGGCTGCGCAGCAGGCCCAGGCTTCCGGTATACCACCCAGTACCAACGCAGACAGGGTCGCCGTACTGAACAAACCGGAAGTGGAGACCCAAAGGCGCAGCGAAGAAGAAATCAGCATTGCTGAACAACCTGCTCAGAATGCCGGGCGCGACGCTGGCAGCTTCGCTCGCGCAGAGGCAGCGCCGGTATTGGGCAGGCCGGGGCCCGAAGGAAACATGCAAATGGCTTCCACCGAGCCTGCGGGTACAAACGATGCGGTCGAGATTCCCCGCGGCCATTGGCCGCCGCCGGGCAAATGCCGAATCTGGTTCCCGGATCGCCCGCCGGGGCATCAGCCCGCACCCGGCAAATGCAAGAAGCTGCGACATCGGGTTCCGCCAGGGGCCTATTTGGTCCGCGGTTGAGCTTCTGAGCGTCCGTATATGGACTCTTGAAGACAGGCGGGTGAGCCATTCACTCCATTTGCCATCACCGATGGAGGGCCAAAACCCTCAATCGCGAATCGCTGAATCCTGGTCGATGGCACGTTGAAAACGCTGCTGCGAACAAACTGAAAATCTGCCTTTCCAGCGCTTGACCTTAAAGTTCAGTTTAACGTTAAGGTGATTTCAAGCCGGCCTCAGAAGCCGGCCCTGGCCGACGCCATCAAGCAGATGCAATCACCTGGAGAGAGACAGATTGAAACTCGCAAGCGCCGTTTTAACAGGATTGCTGTTCAACACGTTCGCCAACCATGCGTTGGCGGGAATGCCTGAAATGCCCAGCCCGACCGACACAACCATGATCGATATCGCCGGTCACCAGGTGCCCGTCGTCAAGGGCGGTTTGTACGATCGCTTTCGCTCCAACCCTCCTTTGTCGGTGATTGCAGCAGAAGTACCGGGCGTTGATTTGAGCTGGTTCAAAGGGTTGGAGAAGAACAAGGTCGACATAGGCTTTGAATCGTTCTCGCCAAACTTTTACTACCAGAACAGTCGCGTAACGGCTGTCTATACGGCAGATCTGGACAAGCTCCGGGCACTGATGCCACCCGAAGTTCTGGCAACCGCCCAGCCTCTGCAAATCTGGCCTGGTCGAGGCTTGATTGCGTTTACCGCATACACCTATGAGCACTGCGATAACGACGCCTATAACGAAGTCGCGGTGTCGATCATCACCAACAAACCGGGCAAAGCCAATCTGGGGCCGTTCACGCTGATTGGCCAGTCGATGTCTGGAGACTTCTGGGGTTATGTACTCAAGTTGCCGGTCAATACAGAGCTTGCGAGGGTTCGTGGTGTCGTCGGTTACAACCTGCCGAAATGGCTGACGGGGATTGACCGCAAAGAAGATGCCCAATCGGTGGTCTATGACATTACCGATAGCGAGACGGGCAAAGTGGACGTGTCCTTCAAAGCGCAGAAGCTCGACGACCTGTCCAGTGACGTCGATATCGTCACCAGCAGTTTCACCAATCTTGATCACCAAGGCCGGTTAGCCTATGGATATGCTGTTTCCCGCCAGCTCAGTCATGGCTCCAGCAGAAACGAGGATTCGGCAACCCTCACGCTGGGCGACGGCAGCCTGTCGAACTACATCCGCTCCTTGAAGCTGGGGAAAATGATGAAGTACGAATACGTGCCAGCGTTCCAAAGTGCGCTCTACGCGCCGAAGCCGTTGGCGGCACTGGCTGACACGCACTAACTAAACCTGCCGGCAAAAATCTGTCAGGCCTCAAAAGCCTGACAGGTGACGCCTTACTTGGACGATGCGGTATCACGGCCGCGCGGTGCTGGCGCTACACCTTCCTCCCGCAGGCGATGCAATAACAACTGCGTGTTGTCCACGCAACCCATGCCTTCCGGCTTGCTTTCAATGCCCTCGATAACCAGAAGAAGTTGCGCTTTATTCTGGGCCAGCCGTTGCTGCAGGACTTCGATTTCCTCAACCTTGCGTTTGAGCCCGCTGAGCAACTCTTCATGCTGCCAACCGTTCGCATTCATCGGCAGTAATTGTCGGATTTCTTCCAATGAAAACCCCGCCGCCTGAGCGCCCGTGATGATCTCCAGAACCCACTCTGTGTCAGGTGCGTAGTCCCGATACCCATTGGCTTTGCGCACGACAGATTTAATCAGGCCGGTCGCTTCGTAGAAACGGATACGTGAAGGCGCCAATCCGCTGATTTTCGCCAGTTCGCCTATTCTCATATTCCCCCCAGAAAACCATTGACCTTAAAGTTGACTTTAAACCTAAAGTGATTTGGTGGCCAAGCGGCGCGGATGTCATGCGTTGCTCAAACGCCATGGAATGCAGGGATAGGCGAAAGCCGGACCAGGACCCGTCTCAGAACCGCCTATGGGGTGGGCTGCACTTGTTCAACAAGGGGCACGATCAGTACACGATTCTGGTCATGGCCTCCATTTCATTCGGGAGATGCGAACATGGGTTATGTCACTACGCAGGACGGTGTTGAGATCTTTTATAAAGACTGGGGACCACGCGATGCCCCAGTGGTCTTTTTCCATCACGGATGGCCGCTCAGCGCGGACGACTGGGATGCGCAAATGCTTTTTTTCCTGGCGAACGGCTACCGGGTGGTTGCACACGACCGACGCGGTCATGGGCGATCCAGCCAGGTCTGGGACGGGCACGACATGGATCACTATGCTGATGACGTCGCGGCCGTAGTCGACCATCTTGGCGTGCAGGGCGCAGCCCATGTGGGGCACTCCACCGGCGGTGGTGAAGTCATTCATTACATTGCTCGCCACGGCGAAGACCGAGTGTCCAAGGCCGCCATCATCAGCGCCGTGCCTCCGCTGATGGTGCAGACCCCGGCGAATCCAGGTGGCTTGCCGAAGTCGGTTTTCGATGACTTGCAGGCCCAGCTCAAAGCCAACCGTGCACAGTTCTACCACGACGTTCCAGCGGGACCTTTCTACGGTTACAACCGCCCGGGCGCCAAACCGTCTGAGGGCATCATCCTGAACTGGTGGCGCCAAGGCATGATGGGCTGTGCAAAGGCACATTACGACGGGATCGTAGCCTTTTCCCAGACCGACTTTACCGACGATCTGAAGAGCATCAAGATCCCCGTGCTGGTGATGCATGGTGATGATGATCAGATCGTGCCTTATGAAAACTCCGGGCCCTTGTCAGCCAGACTCTTGCAGAACAGCACGCTGAAAACCTACTCGGGCTACCCACACGGAATGCCTACAACGAACGCCGATACGATCAACGCCGATTTGCTCGCTTTCCTGCGAGGTTAGGCAGCTGGGGGAGGGTGGGTAAAAAGCCTGCCCTTACCTTTTCCGAAGTCACTGAATCGACGTGTTTCAGATTCGGTTGATTACTGCGCCAAATCACCGACAGCAAGAACATGGGGCGCATATTTGAGGTACCACGCACGTTGGCCGGTGACAAGGTCGCGGGCGCTTTTAAGCACTGGTTCGGACATAGAGGCATAACTCGCCTCTCTTTGGTTAACGCGTTGTACTTGGCTGTTGATAACTTTGTAGAGTGCCCAGCCTTTGCTTTCCATGCATAGACGAGTGCCGCCATTGATGATTTGCGCTTCGGAGTCGCCCAGTGAGCGTAGGACTTGTACACCTTGGCCATTCTTCTGGTAACCGGCTACCTGAAATTGAACACAGGCGTTCAGACTTTCACTGAACTGAGCGGCTGAAGACTTGTTGTCCAATGCTTTGAAATAGACGTTGCCATCTTTGAAGTCCATATCCGCTCGGTCGGACACCACGCTTTGCCCGGTGCTCAGATAACTATTGTGTGGTATCGAGGGCGAGGCACAGCCATTGAGCAGGCTGGCGACGAGGGCAAACGTAAATAGGGAAGGGGCAATACGCATCGAGATGTCCTTGAGCAGTTTCATGAGTGAATCCATATCGCACATAGAACCGGGCACTTGGTAGGTTAAAAGGCCAGCGGCACGAAGATCTATGTTGACACAACGCCGCTAAGTAGCGAAAAGCAGTGCCATTTTTTGATCCTGGTTGCCGTATCAAGCAGATTTGGCACCGCGCTATATGAAATGGCATTGAACTCCACGGCCTTGCTACCGGCAGACAGAATGAGCCCTCCCTAATATTGCAGACACACATACAAGTGGCCGCTGTTGGCCGGTTGTTGCCTGTCGCCAAGGGCAGTAAAAACCCTAAGCGGTCACTCGAAACATCATCAGGCAGACCCTAACCAGTTTTTGCCGCTGCCAACCAATTAAAATCACCGGCCCAGCGCCGGCGTTATCGTCACGCAGCGTACAGCTAGCCCGTCAGGCTCATTGGCCTGGCCGCTATTCACTGCGCAGAGCCGCCACCGGATGCAGGCGGGCCGCCCGCAGTGCCGGAGCCAGGCCGGCGAGAATGCCGAGCACCGCCGCCAGCAGCAGCGCCAGCAGCAGAAACAGCGGCTGCAGCGCCAAGGGCAGGCTCGGCATGGCCAGGTGCAGTAGCCCGAGCAGGAGGCCCATCAACAGCAGACCAAGCAGACCACCGGCCAGGGACAGCAGTGTCGCTTCGGCGAGAAACAGCCCGAGCACCTGCCGCGGACTGGCACCAATTGCCCGCAACAGGCCGATTTCCGCCGTGCGCTCGCCCACAGTGGTCGTCATGATGGTGAGAATGCCGACGGCGCCGACCAACAGGGAAATGCCCCCCAAGGCACCGATGGCCAGGCTCAGGGTGCCGAGAACGCGGTTGAAGCTGCGCAGCATGTCGTCCTGGGTGCTCAGACTGAAGTCCTCCACGCCGTGCCGTTCGCCGAGCACCTGGCGAATCTGCCGACTCAACGCCCGCGAAGTGGTGCCGGCGCCGAACACCACATGGACTTTGACCACCCCGGTGCGGTTGAACAGGCTTTCGGCCCAATCCACCGGGATGTAGGCGATATCGTCGAGGTTGAAGCCGAGCAATTGGCCCTTTTCCGCCATCACGCCTATCACTCGGAAACGCACGCCCCCGACGCGGATCAGCTCGCCCAGCGGATTGCGTTCACCGAACAGCTCGACACGCAACTGATGGCCGAGCACCACATAGGGCGGCGAACGACCGTCACGGGCCACGGGCAGGAACTCGCCCAGGCTCAGTTGCATGCGCCAGGCCTGCGCCAGCTGATGGCCGCCACCGAGAATGTCGCTGCGCCGGCTCAGTTGACCGAACTGGATATCCCCGCTGCCCTGAATGATCGGCACCGCCGCCTCGACATGCGGCAAGCGCCGCAGGGCGTCGGTATCACTGATAGTCAGTGGCCGTACGCTGCCGAGCAGACCGCCGAGGCCGCTGGTCTGGGTCTTGCCCGGGCGCACAGTGATGATCCGCGTACCAAACTGCGAGAAGTTCTCCAGCACATAGCCGCGCACGCCTTCGCCTATGGCCGTGAGCAGCGTCACGGCGGCTATCCCGATCGCTACCCCGAGTAGGGTCAGCAGGCTGCGCAAGGGTCGACAGGTCAGCGCCGAGCTGGTCAGCCGGAAACCATCTTGCCAGCGCATCAGTGCGCTCCCGGCGTGCGTAGCGCTGCCACCGGCTCCAGCGCCGAGGCCCGAGCGGCCGGCAGCCAGGCGAACAGCAGCGCCGTGCCGAGTGCCAGCAGCACCGCGCTAGCCCGCGCCCACCAGGGTGCATAGAGCGGCAGATCGAACGCCAGGCGCCCCAGCCAGAGCAAGGTTTCGGCCAGAAGTAGCCCCGCCAGCGCCCCCGTCAGTGCGAGCAACGCCGCCTCGCCGAGGAACAGCAGGCGCAGCTGCGCCGCCGTCGCACCTATGGCTTTGAGCAGGCCGATCTCGGCGCTGCGCTGGCTCACCGCAATCCAGGTCACGTTCATGATCAGGATGCCTGCCACCAGCAGGCTGATCGCGGCAATCCCGGCGACCGCCAGGGTCAGCACCCCGAGTATGTCGTCGAAGGCGCTGAGCAGGCTGTCCTGACTGATCAGGGTGATGTCTTCCTTACCCTCGTGGCGCTCCTTGAGCGCGGCGAGTATCAGCCGCTTGCTACGGTCGAGAAAGCTCGGACCACGCACCTCGACAAACACCCGCAACAACCCCTCGCGATTGAACAAGGCCTGGGCACTGGCCACCGGGATGATCAACATCTCGGCGAAATCCATCCCCAGGGATTCGCCCCGCTCACCGAGGATGCCGACCACCCGGAAGCGCCGGTCGCCGGCGCGCAACCATTCACCCAGGGCCGGGCGCGCACCGAATAGCTCGCGCCGGAGTTTGCCGCCGATCACGCAGACGGCCTCGGCCTGCTCAGGGTCCAGCGCCGGCAGGGGTTGGCCCTGGACGACCGTCAGTTGGCGAATGGCGAAGAAGTCCCGGGTGGTGCCCAGGGTCAGCACCTCACGATTGCGGTTGCCGACTATCACCTCCATCTGCCCGGCCTGCAGCGGCGCGACCCGGCGGATGCCCGGCAACTGGGTGATGGCCTGGACGTCCTGCAAGGTCAATTCGTGCGGCGTCAGGCCGGTGAGCGGCGGCATGCGCCCCGTGGTTTCCTTGCGGCCCGGGAAAACGATCAGGATGTCGCGCCCGAGCAGCGAGAACTCGTTCAGGACGAAGGCCCGCGCCCCTGCGCCGAGACCGGTGAGCAGATTGACCGCAACCACTCCGATAGAGATGGCCAGCAGCAGCATCAAGCTGCGCGAGCGATGCCCACGCAAGACGCCGAGCCAGAAGCCCAGGGCATCGGCAGCGCGCATCAGGTCAGCGCCCGCTGCGGCGCAGCAGTGTGGATCCGCCCGTCACGCATGTGTAACTGGCGCTGCGCGCGGGCGCCCAGGCTGGCGTCGTGGGTCACCACTATCAGGGTCAGGCCCTCGCCGTTGAGCTCCTCCAGCAGGCTGAAGACCTCGGCGCCGGCCTGGCTATCGAGATTGCCGGTGGGCTCGTCGGCCAACAACAGCGCCGGTTGCATGACCATCGCCCGGGCGATGGCGACGCGCTGGCGCTGACCACCGGACAGCTCGGCAGGGCGGTGGGCAATGCGCTCGCCCAGCCCCAGGCGCGCCACCAATTGGCTGCTGCGCTTGTGCCGTTGCGCCGCGCCGATGCCAGCGAGGACCATCGGCAGCTCGATGTTTTCCAGCACCGTCAGCCGTGCGATCAGGTGGTAGGACTGGAACACGAAACCTATCAGTTGGCTGCGCAATTGGGCGCGCCGCGCCTCGCTCAGCGTCGCCGTGGCCTCGCCCTGCAGCCAGTATTCGCCGGCGCTCGGCGCATCGAGCAAACCGAGGATGTTCAGCAGGGTCGACTTGCCCGAGCCCGACGGGCCCATCACCGCCATGTAGTCACCGGCGGCGATGTCCAGATCCAGGCCGTCCAGCCCCATCACCTGCTGCTCGCCCAACTGGAAACTGCGGCTACCGCCGCGCAGACGGATCATTGCTCAGTCTCCGCCGCATCCACCGGGATCACCGCCACGTTGTCCTTGAGCCCTTCCTGCTCGAGGCTGGCGACTATACGCGCGTCCTCGTCCAGCCCTGCGAGCACCTCGGTCCAGCGCCAGTTGCTCAACCCGGTTTGCACCTCCACCTCGCGTAACACCCGGGTGGTCGGGTCATATCGCAGCACGTGCTGCCCCTCCAGCAGGGTCTCGGTGGGGATGCGCAAAGCACGTGCGCGCTGCTCCAAGAGGATCTCGACATCGGCGCTATAGCCGGTGAGCAGGACCAGATCGGCCGGCGGCTGGTCGAAGCGCACCTCGACATCGACGGTGCGCGCCTGCTTCTCCAGTTCACGCACATAGGGCGCGATGCGGCTGACGCGACCGGCGAAATGCTGGCCACGGAAGGCATCCAGGCTGATCCGCACGGCGGTTCCGGGTCGAACCCGGGCAGCGTCCACCTCATCGATCGGCGCCTCGACATACAGGCAGCTGTCGTCGATCAGGTCGATCGCCGGCGGCGTGGGAATACCCGGCGGCGAAGGGGTGACGAACTCGCCGAGTTCGCCGTTGATTTCTGCGACTATGCCGGCGAATGGCGCACGCAGGGTCGTCTGCTCCAGCAGTGAACGCTGCAACTGCAGGCTGGCGTCGGCCTCGCGGATCAGCACGGCAGTGGCACTGCACATCAGCTTCGCCAGGTGAGCCTTGGTCTCGGCCTGATCGAGGCGATCGGCGGCAACCAACTTGCGGTCGGCCAGAAGGCCCAGGCGATCTAGGTCGCGCCGGTCCAGATTAGCCTGCTGGCAGCGCTGTTCGCGGGCGTTGCGTTGGGCCTCCAGCCGCGCCTCGGCCTCCTGCAGCCGGGCCTGTTGCTCGTCCTGTCGCAGGCGCATGAGCACCTGACCCGGCTGAACCCGCTGGCCCTCGCCGATCAGCAACTCGGCAACCTGGCCGCCGACATTGAAGGACAGGTGCGAGCGTCGACAGGACTTCAGCGTGCCCGCGCGAGTGTTGGCCACCAGCGTCTCCACCGGCCCCCGCTCAACCTCTAGCAGCCTGACCGGCAACGGCTGTGGTCGACTCAACCAGCCGCCAAGCACCATCAGACAGGCCAGCATCGACGAGCCAATCAATAATTTGCGCATGGACTGCACCTCCTCCCACATGGCTTGAGCCTAGGTCAGGAAGGTAAAAGCTCAACGCGAAGCGCCATTTATCCGACGATTTTCAGACGAACGTCAGAAAAATGGCGAATGAGATTTATTTCTCTCGCAACTGCTATCCCCCAGCCATGCCAACTCACTAAAATTCCTTGCCGCGGCGACGCTACGACGTCGAAATATCCCCGGAAACTGTGCCACGCTTTGCTCATGCCCGAATGTCTTCAAGCAGCCCAGGCTGTCGGTCAGCATTGGCTCAAATTGGCCGATAGCTGCGTGTTGGACTCAAGGTCTCAAACTAGTGACGCAGGTCTAGGTAGACCGGGTAGGCGCGACTGATTTTCGTGCTCGAAGAAAAGCCCCCGCACTCGGCTCAAGTGTGGGGGCTTTCTGGTTGAGCGAAGGGGGATTTTCTCACTTCGGTTCGGGTCGTTACGGGTAACACTGTGGTTCAGTCCGGAGGGCGATCGGCCTCATCCACCGTCAGAGCGTTCCGAGGGGCAACTCCATCGCTACGAAAGTGCTCAACGCCAACATAATCAGCAACGCTATAAACATCAGGCTCAAATGAGCGACCTGCTTATAACGGGGTATCAGCCTATTCGTGATTCGAGCAATTGATTTAACAGTGGAAGACATCACCAATCCTCACTTTTGCGCAAAACACCCAATAGTTCCTGAAGGTGTACATCAGAATCACCGGCAGGATGAACAGCGTGCCAATCAAGGCGAACAGCTAACTGGTGGCCGGTGATGTCGCCGTCCACAGGCTGACGGATGGCGGGATGATGTCCGGCCAGCAAGGTCAGCAAGGCATCCGGCGCGGCCTTGGGGGCGGCCGGCGGGTTAGTAGTTGCCGAAGGGGCCGCCGGTGGTGGCGGACCGAAATCATCCAGCGGCATGGCGTTGGCGGTGGTCAGGGTAAGGCGCATCGGACAGCGCAGCCTTGACCCGAGCAGCAAGGCGACGGAGCGGCATGGTGGTGTCGCGCGTTTCATTTTTCACCCCTCCTGTCATGCCGAATCTGCCAAGCCCTGTCGTCTGCATGATGTCCGGGACGACAGCTATTGCGGGTACGAGGGGGCGGTGCAACTAATGAGCCATTTCAATAGAGCGAAAAAAGTTCAACTTAATTAATAAACTGCTTCCGGGCGTTTCGAGTTAGAGAAAAGGTGAGTGGGGAATAATCCTCAAATCAGGTGGTAAACGCCCGGAAGCGTGGGTGTAATTCCCCATTTATGGAGATCGTATCGACCCTGTTTCACCGACCGCTTCTGGCCGATTTCTGCCTGTCCCCACAGTCACCTTTGAGTCGATCCAAATCATACAGCCGCCAATCATGCGCCCCGTGGGGAAACCGGGGCCAGACCACCATTATCCTAAACATGGTCTGACCAAGTTTTTCCGAAGCAGACGCTCTGCAATGATCTTTGGCGTCTCTACAACCGCTACACACCCGCCATCGATCTACGCGAAAAGCGCATGGTGTTATCGATTTTATTGCTGCAATCTGTGCATTAATGATCTGCAATAAACCAGTCTTGTTCATCGCGGGGGCAGTTCTCACACTAGAGGCATCAATGTGAAGGCAGCTTCTGGATGAAGAGGAAATGACCATGGTATCTGCGATCCGGTTTAACCAGTTTGGCAATCCTGAAGTACTGAACCTGGAGACACTGAGCGAACAATTGCCAGGGCAAGGCGACGTTTGGCTTGAGCAAGAAGCGATTGGTGTCAATTTTCTCGACGTAACCCAACGTAAGGGCGCAGTGCCCATCGCGTTGCCATCTGGACTTGGGTTGGAAGGCTCCGGGCGTGTCGCCGCTGTGGGTGCCGGTGTCAGCAATGTGCAAGTTGGGGATCGCGTCGCTTATGCCACCGGGCCTATTGGTTCGTATGCTTCGGCCCGGCTTTATCCGGCGGCGCGACTGGTCAAAATTCCGGATGCACTGTCGTTTGATGATGCCGCAGCCGTCATGTTCAAGGGCCTCACAGCACAGTACCTTTTGAAGACCACCTATCCCGTAGGGCATGGCACAACCATCCTTCTCTATGGTGTGGCTGGAGGACTGGGGGAAATTATGGTGCCGTGGGCAAAGCATTTAGGTGCGACCGTAATCGGCGTAGTTTCAAAGTCGGCCAGTGTCGAAAAAGCCAAGGCGTTGGGCTGTGATGAAGTCTTGGTGTTTGACGCTGACAGCCTGGCATCGGACGTCGCTCGTATCACCGAGGGTAGAAAGGTCGACGTGGTCTATGACCCCATAGGGCGCGCTTCCTTCCAGGCGTCTTTGGATAGTCTGCGGCCACGGGGTTTGATGGTCTCGTTTGGAGCTTCATCCGGTGCACCGTCTGCCGTGGAGCTATCAACACTCAATTCCAAAGGCTCTCTGTACCTGACGCGTCCTTCGTTGGCAGCCCATACGGCAAGTGCCGCTGAGTACCAGGAACGAGCAAAGGATGTCTTGGCCGCCATAGCTGCGGGTATTATCAAACCCCGGATCTGGGCGAGCTATTCATTGGCTGACGCAGCATTGGCGCATGCCGACCTGGAGTCGGGGCGTTCATCCGGGGCGATCATTCTAAAACCATGAATCTTGATGTTCTGAATAATCAATACAGTGACGAAATCGCTGCGTTTCTGGCCGTTGCCTCGCAAGGCTCATTTGTCGCGGCTGGTCGGTTATTGCAGCGACACCCTACGGTCGTCTCGAAACGACTCGCCTCAATGGAAAAGCGCCTTGGTGTTCGGCTGGTGGAGCGTTCAACCCGGCAGGTTCGAATTACTGACGTAGGTGCCAAGCTGGAGCAGCGTCTTCGCTCCGCCATCGAACTGATGAATGAAGCGCAGCAGCAAGCAGCGGAGGGGGCCAGCGAAATTCGAGGAACTTTGCGGCTTGCGCTGCCCGCAGCCATGGGACGGCGTTGGCTTGGCCCGATGCTGCCGGAATTTCTCAAGGCTTACCCTCACGTCTCAATCCTTGCAGACTATAGCGAGCGGCTGGTCGATATCATTGATGAAGGTTTTGACGCTGCCATCCGAATTGGAGAGTTGGAAGACAACAGGTTGATCGCCAGGAAACTGAGCGATCATCGCCGCATATTGTGTGCGTCGCCTGTTTACATCAGAGAGCATGGCATGCCTGAAACGCCTCAGGATCTGGTCAAGCACAATTGCCTTCGCTTCAGCGGCCTTGCGTCTTTTCCTCAGTGGCGACTTCATCGAGGTAATGAGCTTCAGACGGTTTCACCCAAAGGAAACCTGACGGCCAATGATAGCGAGTCGTTACTTGCGGCGGCCCGAGCGGATGCGGGAATACTGGGCGCCGGTGACTGGTTGATGAGTAGTGATATTGCAGCCGGAAAACTGCTGCATGTTCTTCCTGACTGGCAATTGGATACCGCTGGTGGAGTCTACTTGGTCAGGCCATCGGCCAAATTTCCCAGCGCCGTGGTCGTCGCCTTCAAACAATGGATCGAGTCAAAGTTCATCCCAGTGCCCCCCTGGGCCATTTGACTGGCTGATCTTCAATTCTCCCTTAATAAGTGGAGGCCCCTTGTTCAAAGGTGTCGTTCTTTCTATAGCGTCGTCCTGCCTTTTTGCCACCCAGTACTACTACGCGACCTTGCTCTCAGCCTTCGGAGCCGGCAGCCAGAGGCCAACCGATGCGCGCTGCACGGAGGAGGCTGGCCTTAACAACCAAGCGGTGAAATGGGGCAATAACGAATATGTAGGCCCGGCCTAGACGGTTGTGGCACTGGACCACGGTTGAAAAAACGAGTTGGCGACTGCCTTCTGGCTCTGCCTCTCCAGAACACAGGATCGATATCCGGAAGTCGAGGTGCTTGTCGTCCTCTCCCAACACGATTTCAGTCTGGTTCGAGCTGTAGACCTTGAAGATTTGAATCCGATCAGCAAGCGTTGCCAAATGTCTGGCTGTCTTGATACCAAAACAGGCAACGATAGTGTCTCGGACTTTCATGAGCCATCCGATCCAGGATGGCTGGTGGGAAAGGATGAATCGAGCCAGCACATCTGGATTGCTGGAGGTGCCCGCCGGGAGCCGAATCGCAAAAGCGTCCGCCAGGTTCATCGACTTGTAAAGGTGGGTGATGCCGGACCTCGAGGGTACTGGCACGGACATAATGAGCTCAAATTCTCGGGGCATCGGGGATCTCTCCTGAGTTCCAACTACCAATTAGATGACATGCCATGTCGCGTTTCTTGTTGCGATGGTTTGTCGTATAACGCTCCTTGTCGGATGCTGAGCCCGATCAACGCATCATAGAGCTCTTGCTGCCCAGCTGGCAAAACAGGGAGCAACGTTGCACGGCGCTTGCCGACATCGAACCAGGATTCAACCAGCCATCCCACCAGATAGAGCGCCGAAAGGCATCCGCCAGCAGTTGCAACGTTCCCCTGGCAAACAAGTGGCTGGTCCACGGGTTCAAGTCCCAGAGCTTGCAAGCTCGATCGTGCATCCGGATGTGTAGTTGCTTGGCCGCTGAGCAGCCCAAGCCGTTCGAGAATGAACGCTCCGGCGCATATCGAGCCGATTCGCTGGCGTCTGGAGTCAAGTTCAAACGACGGCAGGAAATCCGGGGCGGCAAGTGCAGCGGGTATCCCTTCCTTGCCGCTGACGAACAATACCGCGTCGGCACTATTGGCCTCGGAAAGCGGGCCGTGCACCGAAACAGGCAGGCCGTGCGCCGATCGCACGATAGCGCTGGATCCCAATATCCGGACGTGCCAGTCCTCAGTGTTGCGGCCCAAAATGTCCCACATCAGGAACAGGTCGATATCAGTGAATTGGTCGAAAGCAACCAGAACGATTTTCTTCAAGGCGAGCTCCATGAAAAGTGCTAGCGTGCAAAACGCAACGGCTATCTTTGCTGGTGTTCGCAGCGTATCAATCGGTTGCGCGCCATACACAGTCTGTATGGCGCTAAACATGGAGCGAAATAACGGGTGGGAAAATTAACTCGCAACCATTGGATCGCGGCTGGTTTTGAGGCCCTCGACCAAATAGGACATAGTGGTGTTTCGGCCGAGAGTCTATCGCGCCGATTGAATGTGACCCGCGGATCGTTCTACCACCATTTCCGTAATCGCGAAGACTTTGTCCGCACCTTGCTGGCCGCTTGGGAAGAAGACTACACGGAGCGCATGCTCGCTTATGCGGCACAGGGTCGTAGCGCGGGCGAAATCCTGAAACGCTACTTGAGTATTGCCGCTGAGAAACAACCTGGGCGGGAAGTTTCCATCCGCGCCTGGTCGCTGCACGATCCGTTGGTAGGCGAGTTTCAGCAGCGTGTTGACACCAGACGACTGGACTTCGCGATACGGACGAGCCGCCGCTTGGTCCCTATGCCAGGCGAAGCAGAAGTGATTGGAAGGGTGGCCCATCTGTGCCTGATTGGTGGTCAACAGGCAGGGCTGCGGCGTGATGCCGCTCGCTTCAACAGTTTTCTGAGTCGAGCCTTTTCACTTTTCGAAGGGGCTCTTCCACCGTGGCACACGCGTCAGTAAGACGCGTGCACGGGCTTTCCCTTGTGGTTCTGACATGACGTCCGGACGACCAGCGTCATATTCGTAGATCAGCGCCGTGGGCCGGCAGTGCCCAGGCAAGATGCGGGCTTAGTTCTCCATCACCTCATCCAGTGCCTGCTCGAGGGTGCTGACCGTGCGCTCGATATTTTGCAGCTTTTCGAGTCCGAACAGACCGATGCGGAAGGTCTGGAAGTCGGCCGGCTCGTCGCATTGCAACGGCACTCCGGCGGCGATCTGTAGGCCATGGTTGGCAAATTTCTTGCCGTTCTTGATGTCGGCATCATCGGTGTAGCTCACCACAACGCCAGGGGCCTGAAAGCCGGCTGCAGCCACGCTTTTGATGCCTTTGCCGGTCAACATGGCGCGCACCCGATCGCCCAGCGCCTGTTGTGCGTCGCGGACCTTGTCGAAACCGTAGGCTTGCGTCTCTTTCATCACTTCGTTGAATCGCGCGAGGGAATCGCTGGGCATGGTCGCATGGTAGGCATGTCCGCCCTGTTCGTAGGCCTGCATGATCTGAAGCCACTTTTTCAGGTCGCAGGCGAAGCTGCTGCTTTGCGTCTGCTCGATGCGTTCGAGGGCCAAGGAGCTGAGCATCACCAGAGCGCAGCAAGGGGAGGCGCTCCAGCCTTTCTGCGGTGCGCTGATCAGCAGGTCGACGGCGCATTTGTGCATATCAACCCAAATCGTGCCTGAGGCGATGCAGTCCAGCACGAACAGGCCACCCACCGCATGCACGGCGTCGCCGACGGCCCGCAGGTAGTCGTCGGGCAGGATAATCCCTGATGAGGTTTCAACGTGAGGGGCGAAGACAATCTGCGGCTTCTGCGCCGCAATGGCTGCCAGCACTTCGTCCAGAGGAGGTGGGGCGTAGGCAGCCTGGCGATCCGCGTCGACCGGCCGGGCTTTCAGCACCGTGGTGGCCGCCGGGATGTTGCCCATCTCAAGGATCTGGCTCCAGCGATAACTGAACCAGCCGTTGCGTATCACCAGGCATTGCTGGCCGGTGGCAAACTGTCGCGCCACCGCTTCCATGCCAAATGTGCCGCTGCCCGGGACCACCGCAACCGCCTGGGCGTTGTAGACCTGTTTCAGGGTCCTGGAAATGTTCTTCATCACGCCTTGAAATGACTGCGACATGTGGTTGAGCGAGCGGTCGGTGTAGACCACTGAGTACTCGACCAGCCCCTCAGGATCGATACTGGGATATAGCTTTGACATGGAGTGACTCCTTTGGCAGAGATGTCAGTGGTATCGACCCTGCCTTAAGCCTTGGCAAATGACAAGATTGCTCGGGATGGAATGGCGACTTCTGTTGAGCGGTTGGCATCATCAGATCGATAACTGGACGTAGCAGTGCTCGCGGGTGGCTGCTGAGTTGTGGGA
>NZ_JAGYFX010000059.1:0-38862 GCF_019946615.1 Pseudomonas sp. BF-R-01 | reverse complement strand
ACATAAATGTTGGATGTTAAGACGCTTTCGCGGGCAAGCCTCGCTCCTACAGGGCCGTGTGTGTTTCAGCGGTAATCGTCCACCGGGACACACGCGCAAAACAGGTTCCGGTCGCCGTAGACGTTATCGACGCGATTCACCACCGGCCAATACTTATGCGCCTTGGTGTGCGCGTCTGGCGTGACGCCCTGTTCGATGGTGTAGGGCCGCTCCCAAACCCCAGTGATGTCGGCCAAGGTGTGCGGCGCCCGTTTCAGCGGATTGTCTTCCGCCGGCCAATTGCCGTTTTGCACCTCGGTGATTTCCGCGCGGATACTCAGCATCGCCCCGATAAAGCGGTCCAGTTCCGCCTTCGATTCACTTTCGGTCGGCTCGACCATCAAGGTGCCCGGTACCGGAAAGGACATGGTCGGCGCGTGGAAGCCGTAGTCCATCAGGCGCTTGGCGACGTCCTCTTCGCTGATGCCGGTCAGCACTTTGAGCGGCCGCAGATCAAGGATGCATTCGTGGGCCACACGCTCGTTACGCCCGGTGTAGAGCACCGGGAACGCCCCCGACAAATGCTGCGCCAGGTAATTCGCGGCGAGGATCGCCACTTCGCTGGCGTCCGCCAGTTGCGGCCCCATCATCGCGATGTACATCCAGCTGATCGGCAGAATGCTCGCGCTGCCCCAGGGCGCTGCGCTGACTGCGCCGTTCTCCGGCAGCGGGCCGTCAATCGCCACTACCGGGTGGTTGGCCACGAACGGCGCCAAGTGCGCCCGCACGCCAATCGGCCCCATGCCGGGCCCGCCTCCGCCGTGGGGAATGCAGAAGGTCTTGTGCAAATTCATATGGGAAACGTCGGCACCAATGTCCGCCGGCCGCGCCAACCCGACTTGTGCATTGAGGTTGGCGCCATCCATGTACACCTGACCGCCGTGACTGTGGACAACTTCACAGATCTCGCTGATGCCTTCTTCGTACACGCCGTGGGTCGAAGGATACGTCGCCATCAGGCAGGCGAGTTTGTCGCCCGCTTCGGCAGCCTTGCCTTTCAGATCTTCCAGATCGACGTTGCCCGCCTCGTCACATTCGACGATCACCACGCGCATCCCGGCCATTTGCGCAGAGGCAGGGTTGGTGCCGTGGGCCGAGGACGGGATCAGGCAGATATCCCGCCCGCCTTGATGCCGACTCTCGTGGTATTTGCGAATCGCCAGCAACCCCGCGTACTCGCCCTGGGCACCCGAGTTGGGCTGCATGCAGATCGCATCGAAACCAGTGATCGCGCAGAGCCAGCGCTCCAGCTCTTCGATCATCAGCGTATAACCGGCCGCCTGCTCTTTCGGCACAAAGGGGTGCAAGTTGGCGAATTGCGGCCAGGTGATGGGGATCATTTCGCTGGTGGCGTTGAGCTTCATGGTGCAAGAGCCGAGCGGAATCATCGATTGATTGAGCGCCAGGTCCTTGTTCTCCAATTGCTTGAGGTAACGCAGCATTTCGGTTTCGCTGTGATGGGCGCTGAACACCGGATGACGCAAGTAAGGCGAAGTGCGCAGCAGCCCGCCAGGAATGCCGGAAGGCAGGGTTTCAGCGTCCAGTTCGTCGACGTTGAGCCCATGATCGGCACCCAGGAAGACATCGAACAATTTCGCCACGGTGCTTTCGTCAGAGGTTTCGTCGAGGCTGAGGCCCAATTGCCCGCGCCCCAGAATCCGCAGGTTGATCTGCGCGGCCTGCGCGCTTTCGATGATCGCGGTTTGAGTGCCACCGACCTCCAGCGTCAACGTGTCGAAGAAGTGTTTGTTCAGGCGGGTGATACCACGACGCTCCAGACCCGCGGCGAGGATGCAGGTCAGCCGGTGAACACGCTGGGCAATCTGCTTCAGCCCCTCCGGACCGTGGTAGACCGCGTAGAAACTGGCGATATTGGCCAGCAGCACTTGGGCGGTGCAGATGTTCGAGTTGGCCTTCTCCCGGCGGATGTGTTGCTCGCGGGTTTGCAGGGCCATGCGCAACGCAATGTTGCCACGCGCGTCTTTCGAGACGCCGATGATCCGCCCCGGAATCGCACGTTTGTATTCATCGCGACTGGCAAAAAACGCCGCGTGGGGGCCGCCGTAACCCATGGGCACGCCAAACCGCTGGGACGAGCCGAACACCACGTCGGCACCCAACTCTCCCGGCGGCGTCAGCAACAGCAGGCTCAGCAGATCGGTGGCGACGCAGGCCAGGGCTTGCTGGGCGTGCAGATGATCAATCCACGGACGCAGATCGCGAATCTCACCGTGGGTATCGGGATACTGCAGCAGCGCTCCGAATACCTGGTGCTGTTTCAAGTTATCCACAGCGTCGATGATCAGCTCGAAACCGAAACCTGCGGCCCGGGTCTGCACCACGGAGATGGTCTGCGGATGACAGTTTTCATCGACGAAGAACAGATTGCTCCTGGACTTGGCGACACGCTTGGCCAGGGCCATGGCTTCCGCCGCCGCCGTGGCCTCGTCCAACAGCGAGGCATTGGCCAGTTCCAGGCCCGTGAGGTCGATGGTCAATTGCTGGAAGTTCAGCAGCGCTTCGAGCCGACCTTGGGCGATCTCGGGTTGATACGGCGTGTAGGCGGTGTACCAACCGGGGTTCTCCAGGACATTGCGCAAAATGACGGTCGGCGTCAGCGTGCCGTGATAACCCATGCCGATCAGGCTGGTCCAGACCTGGTTCTGCTCGGCGTAGCCACGCAGCTTGGCCAACGCGGCCTGTTCGTCGAGGGCGGGTGGCAGGTCCAGCGCCCGGTTAAGGCGGATTCCCGGCGGCACCGTCTGCTCGATCAGCTCGACACGGCTACCAACGCCGAGGCTGTCGAGCATCGCCTGCTGCTCGGCGGCATCGGGCCCGAGGTGACGGCGGAGGAAGGCATTGGGGTCGCGTAACTGACTCAAGGACGGCAACTGGGACATGACGGGCTCTCTCTTGACTGGCGCTCAACGTCGATGCGACACGGTCAAACCAGCATAGCTCCCCTGCGCGCGGCATGGCGTCTTTGGACGCGGCCCGTCCCTGAAGCATACAAAACACGCCAAGACTTTGAGGCTCTTTCATTTCAGCGATATATGCATCGCCGATAGTTATAAATAGTTATTCTTACTCGCCAAAAATAAGTCCGAACATAATCACCCGTGCAACAGCGCCCGCAAATATGTGAAAAGCCAACACTTATAAAAACAACCAAACTCTTAAAAAAACCAATCGCGATAGATAGAATCAAAGCATAGCCAATAGATCTATAGCGCAATAATCCGCATGCTATGTTTGTTGAGGACTGGGCAACGGAACCAAAAAGCCACTACCCAGTTACAAACAACCCAAGCTACGCTTTATTCGAAATGGAGTTCAAAAATGAGCCAGCAAATAATTTTGTTCATCGAAGAAGATCAACTGATTGCCCAAAAAGAAAACGGCTACAGCCTTTATCTAGCCAAAAAGGTAAATGAAGATTTTACTGTTATCTGGCAATCAAAAGGCGCGGTGGCCACCACCCGCAATCCTAGCTATCAGTACAAAAACACGTTCGATATCACGACACCGTCCTTCAATGTCAACTTTACGAACGATTCGGTCAAACAAGGTGATGTCACCTTTACCTCCGGTGGAAAAAACCTGCCCATCACTACCGGCCAAACGACAACGCTGGATGAATACGGTGTTTTTTCACCGGCCAAAAACGGCGGCGTGAAATCAGAGGTTCTTATCAACAACCTACTGAAAGGCAATCCCCACGAGATACTGCTGGATTCCAAGGGCAACAATATCTGGGTCAATCGCGCGAGCGGCATGAACATCGGCACCGCTACGCTGACACCGTTAGACCAATACCAACTGTGGTTCGGAAACCTTCAACAAACAGGCTCGCTGATTGCCCAAAATCTATCCAATCCCTATGTGGCAACCTTGAGGGCTGGAGACAGCTTCATCCTCACCTATAACAACGAAGGCGACTGGGTGACTGGCGAGCCGGCCAAACGCCTCAGCGACAAGGAAGTCGCGGAGTTGCATGCCAAGGTAGCCAAGGTAGAGAGCAGAATAGCGGCATAGTATGGAGGGCGAATCGAGCACCGTTTGCACAATGGACCGGAAGCATTTCGTCTTACCGTAGACAGTCTTGAATGCGCAAACATGTTCAAAAAACCCTGTAAATCCTGGATCTACAGGGTTTTTTATTGACAGTACAAACGCCACAGCGAATCAGGTGAGCCTGGAAGCCCGCCATGAAATACTCCGCTGGATGAATGGAAAACAGCCATGAGCGAACAACAAATTATTCTATATATCGAAGAGGCACAACTGATCGCCCAAAAAACCAACAATTACAGCCTTTACCTTGCAAAAATGGTAAATAACACCTTTACCGTCATATGGTCAGCAAGGCTTCCCAACGCCACAACAAAAAATCCTAGCTATCAATACAAAAACACATTCGACATATCCAGCCCCTCTTTTATGGTCAACTTTACAAATACTCCAATACAAGAAGGCGATATTACATTTACTTCAGGAGGAAAAAATCGCCCCATCAGTACGGGGCAAAAAACGACACTAAATGAATATGGTGTATTCAGTCCCCCTACAAATGGCGGTGTCCCTGGAGATGTTTTAATCAACAACCAATTGCCAGCCAATCCTCGGGAAATTTTGCTGGATTCCAAAGGTTATTGTATTTGGGTGAACTGTTCAGGTGGCATGAGTCTCGGTGCAACCACCATGACGCCAAAAAACCAGTTTCAACTATGGTTTGGCCCGGCCCAGGCGGCGGGTTCTTTAATCCCAGGCAATGTATCCAACCCTTACGTCGTCACGGTCAATGACGGAGAAACCAAAACGATCACTTACAACGACAGTGGTGTTTGGGTTCCCGGCGAACCGGCAGTACTTCTGACAGCAGACCAAATAACGGCGCTTCACGCCAGGGTAGACAAAGCGGTAGCAATGGCGACATAAATGGTCAGCAAGACTTCACCGCACGGCATTAAACAAAAACGCCGCGTTCTCCAGGCAAGGAAAACGCGGCGCTCTTGTAGCGGATCCGCTTTTGGCGATGTTTACTCGCCGATGGCGGCCTTGTAGCCAGCTGCATCAAGCAGCTTGTCCAGATCGGCGGTGTTGCTTGGCTTGAGCTTGAAGATCCAGGCACCGTACGGGTCGGAGTTGAGCAGTTCCGGATTGGCGCTCAGCTCTTCGTTGATCGCAATCACTTCACCGGCAACCGGGGAGTAGATGTCGGACGCAGCTTTAACCGACTCAACCACGCCGGATTGATCACCAGCTGCAAAGACGTTTCCTACTTCAGTCAGCTCAACGAACACCACATCGCCCAAGGCTTCCTGAGCGTGATCGCTGATGCCCACAGTGACGGTGCCATCGGCTTCCAGACGGGCCCATTCGTGACTTTCGGCAAAACGCAGGTCGGCAGGGATATCGCTCATATTCTGTGTCCTCAAGAAAATTGTCAGCGGTCGTTGCCCGCCAGAAAAGGTTAAATCAAGGTTTTGCCATGGCGTACGAAGGTCGGTTTGACCACTCGGACCGGGTACCACTTGCCACGGATTTCCACTTCTGCGCGGTCGGCAGTCGCCATTGGCACGCGCGCCAGTGCAATCGACTTGCTAAGCGTAGGAGAGAAACTACCACTGGTGATCTCTCCTTCGCCAACATTGGCGATGCGGACCACCTGATGAGCGCGCAAAACCCCACGCTCCTCAAGGACCAGCCCCACCAGTTTGTGCTGCACGCCGCCTGCCCGTTCAGCTTCCAGAGCGCCCCGGCCGATGAACTGGCGAGAGGCCGGCTCCCAGGCAATGCTCCAGGCCATGTTCGAGGCCAGCGGCGAAACATCTTGATGAATGTCCTGACCGTACAGGTTCATGCCGGCTTCGACACGCAGCGTATCCCGTGCGCCAAGGCCAATCGGCGAGATGCCTGCACCCACCAGATCGTTGAAGAAACCTGGCGCCTGACTGGCCGGCAAAATGATTTCCAGACCGTCTTCGCCGGTGTAGCCGGTGCGTGCGATGAACCAGTCACCGTCAGGCTGGCCTTCGAACGGCTTGAGCAACTGGATCAGGTTGCCGCGAGACTGGGTGACCAGTTCGGAGATTTTGTGTCGGGCATGCGGGCCTTGAATGGCCAGCATCGCCAGCTCGGAGCGCTCGTTGAGCTGCACATCGAAGCCGTCGAGGTGCGCCTGCATCCACGCCAGGTCTTGATCGCGGGTGGAGGCGTTGACCACCAGGCGATACCCGTCGTCGAGGCGATAGACGATCATGTCGTCGACGATGCCGCCACGTTCATTGAGCATGGTGCTGTACAAGGCACGGCCGGGGCTGTGCAGGCGTTCGACGTCGTTGGCCAGCAAATGCTGGAGCCAGGCCTTGGCCTGCCCGCCGCTGACATCGATCACGGTCATGTGGGATACATCGAAAACCCCGCAATCGCGGCGCACCTGATGGTGTTCCTCGACCTGCGAGCCGTAATGCAGAGGCATATCCCAACCGCCAAAATCGACCATCTTCGCGCCGAGGGCGAGATGAAGGTCATACAGAGGCGTACGCTGTCCCATGGGTTTCTCCTTCCGGGCGTGGCGAAGGTGCGGGCCGGTGCTGCACGGAGTGAACGCCTTGAAATAGAAGGCTTTCAGCCGATTTCAGCTACCGGGTCTGTAGGACGGACCGCACCGAATGCCGCGCATTGTAGCCTCAAGGTGTAGGACTGACACCTAGGTGTTTCGATGCGCTGAACGTCGAATCAATCCGATGACCGGTAACAGCCCGACCAAAACCAGGGTCAGCGCCGGCAATGACGCCCTCGCCCACTCTCCCTCGCTGGTCATTTCGAAGATGCGCACCGCCAGCGTATCCCAGCCAAACGGGCGCATCAGCAGGGTCGCGGGCATTTCCTTGAGCACATCGACGAACACCAGCAACGCAGCGCTCAATGTGCCGGGCAGCAATAACGGCAGATACACTTTGAAAAACAGTCGCGGACCACCGACCCCAAGGCTACGTGCCGCTTCGGGCAAAGATGGCCGTATACGCGCCAGGCTGTTTTCCAGTGGCCCGTAAGCCACCGCGATGAATCGCACCAGATAGGCCAGCAGCAAGGCCGACAGGCTGCCCAACAGCAACGGCTTGCCGGCACCACCCAACCATCCCGACAGCGGAATCACCAGCTCGCGATCCAGATAACTGAACGCCAACATGATCGACACCGCCAACACCGAACCCGGTAGCGCATAGCCGAGATTGGCCAGGCTGACACCGGAGCGGATCGCCCGGGTCGGCGCCAGGCGCCGAGCAAATGCCAGCACCAGCGCAACGCTGACAGTAATCAGCGCCGCCATGCCGCCCAGATACAAGGTGTGGACGATCAGGCCGGTGTAACGCTCATCCAGGTCGAAACGCCCGCGCTGCCAGAACCACACCACCAATTGCAGCACCGGGATCACGAAGGCGCAGGCAAACACCAGACCGCACCAGCTCATCGCTGCCAGCGCTTTGAAGCCGCGCAGGTGATACAACGCTTTGACCCGCGGTCGTTCATTGCTTGCGCGGTTGGCCCCGCGTGCGCGGCGCTCGCCGTACAGCACGACCATCACCACCAACAGCAACAGGCTGGCCAGTTGTGCGGCAGTCGAAAGACTGAAGAAGCCGTACCAGGTTTTGTAGATCGCCGTCGTGAACGTGTCGAAGTTGAACACCGACACCGCACCGAAATCCGCCAGGGTTTCCATCAGCGCCAACGCCACGCCCGCACCGATGGCCGGGCGTGCCATCGGCAGCGCGACGCGCCAGAACGCCTGCCACGGCGATTGCCCCAGGACTCGCGCCGCTTCCATCAGGCCTTTGCCTTGAGCGAGAAATGCCGTGCGCGCCAGCAGGTAAACGTAGGGATAGAAGACCAGTACCAGAACGAGGATGACGCCGCCGGTCGAGCGGACTCGCGGCAGTCGCAGGCCCGTGCCGAACCATTCGCGCATCAACGTTTGAACGGGACCGGCAAAATCCAGCAATCCGACGAAGACGAACGCCAACACGTAGGCCGGAATCGCGAACGGCAGCATCAACGCCCAATCCAGCCAGCGCCGACCGGGGAATTCGCAGAGGCTGGTGAGCCAGGCGAGGCTGACACCCAGCAGCGTTACGCCGGCACCGACGCCAAGCACCAGGGTCAGCGTGTTGCCCAGCAGCCGCGGCATCTGCGTGTCCCAGAGGTGGGACCAGATTTGATGATCGACGGTTTGCCAGGAGAGCAACAGAACGCTGAGGGGCAGCAAGACCAGCGCAGCGATGGCGAAGACCAGGGGATACCAGCGGCGTTGGGCGGGGTGGGCCAAGGAAAAGCTCTCAAGCGGATGGACGATACACAGAGGCCATTGTAGGAGCGAGCTTGCTCGCGATGAACGTCAAGGCCCCGCGGACCGTCAGGCACCCCGCGTTATCGTTAACATTCATCGCGAGCAGGCTCGCTCCTACAGGGTCAGCGGTGTCTGCACACAGGCGGGGCGCAGTATATCGACAGACTCAGTTCCAGCCAGCCCGATCCATCATGCGAATCGCTTCAGCCTGACGTTTGCCAGCGACTTCCACCGGCAAGGTATCGGCGACGAACTTGCCCCAGGCGGCGACTTCCGCGGACGGCGCCACCGTAGGGTTGGCCGGGAATTCCTGGTTCACATCAGCGAAGATCTTCTGCGCCTCAGGCGTGGTCATCCACTCCACCAGCGCCTTGGCCGCTTCCGGGTGCGGCGCGTGCTTGGTCAGGCCAATGCCCGAAAGATTGACGTGTACGCCTCGATCAGCCTGATTCGGCCAGAACAGCTTCACCGCCAGGTCAGGCTTCTGCTTGTGCAGACGGCCGTAGTAGTAAGTGTTGACGATGCCGACGTCGCACTGGCCGGCGTTGATTGCTTCCAATACCGCGACATCATCGGAGAACACGTCGGTGGACAGGTTGTTGACCCAGCCTTTGAGGATCTTCTCGGTTTTCTCGGCGCCATTCACTTCGATCATGGTGGCGGTCAGTGACTGGTTGTAGACCTTCTTCGCCGTACGCAGGCACAGGCGGCCTTCCCAGTTTTTGTCGGCCAGACCTTCGTAAGTGGTCAACTCCCCCGGTTTCACCCGGTCGGTGGAGTACGCGATGGTCCGCGCCCGCAGGCTCAGGCCGGTCCAGGCATGAGAAGCCGCACGGTATTGCAGCGGGATGTTGGCGTCGATGGTTTTCGAAGTGAAAGGTTGCAGGATGCCCATCTGCTCGGCTTGCCACAGGTTGCCGGCATCGACGGTCAGCAGCAGGTCGGCGGTGGCGTTTTCGCCCTCGGCCTTGATGCGCTGCATCAGCGGGGCTTCCTTGTCGGTGATGAACTTCACCTGTACGCCGGTTTTCGCGGTGTAGGCGTCGAACACCGGTTTGATCAGCTCGTCGATACGCGAGGAGTAAACCACCACCTCGTCAGCGGCCTGGGCGACGGTGCTGCCGATCAGGGTCAGGGCGAGTGCTGTCAGTAGACGCTTCGGTGCCAACATGGGAGCGATCTCTCAATTCGAAAAGTGAGGCCAAATGATAAGGACTCACATTTACCTTCTCAATCGAACAGTTTGCGGAGGAGTTACCAGATGTTGCATGGCTAGGGATGTGTAGCGGATGTGTCGACGCCTTCGCGGGCAAGTCGGAACGCCGCCCGCTCGCTCCTACAGGTTTTGTGTTGTACGCCAATGTCGCGATCAACTCGAAACCTGTAGGAGCGAGGCTTGCCCGCGAAGGGGCCATCAGCTCCAGCGAAAGTCAGGCCTTGGCCAGAGCCGGCAAATCCCCGGTCAACCCCAACGCCTCACGCACAAACAACGCCTTGGCCTCCGGCATCTGCTCGACGATCTTCAAACCGGTATTACGCAACCAGCGCACCGGCAGCGGATCCGCCTGGAACAAGCGCTCGAAGCCTTCCATCGCTGCCATCAACGCCAGGTTATGCGGCATGCGCCGACGCTCGTAACGGCTCAGCACTTTCGCATCCGCCAACCGCTCGCCCCGTTCGGCCGCTTGCAGCAGCACTTCAGCCAGGACCGCGGCATCCAGGAAACCGAGGTTCACCCCCTGCCCGGCCAACGGGTGAATGGTGTGCGCCGCGTCGCCGATCAGCGCCAGGCCTTCGGCCACATACCGCTTGGCATGACGTTGGCGCAGCGGCACGCACAGACGTGGGTCGGCGCTCAGCACCGTGCCGAGCCGGCCTTCAAAGGCACGTTCCAGTTCAAGGCAAAACGCTGTGTCGTCCAGCGCCATCAGCCGTTCGGCTTCGCTCGGCGTGGTCGACCAGACAATCGAACACCAATCCTGCTGACCGTCGCGCTCCAGCGGCAGAAACGCCAAGGGACCGTTGTCGGTGAAGCGCTGCCAGGCCGTCATTTGATGAGGCCTGGTGCTGCGCACACTGGTGACGATCGCATGGTGCAGATAATCCCACTCGCGCGTGGCCACCCCGGCCAGGCGCCGAACCGCCGAGTTGGCGCCATCCGCCGCAATCACCAGCGGCGCACGCAAGGTGCGGCCATCGGCGAGCGTCAGCAGCCAGTCATCGCCGGAGCGGCGCATCTGCTCCAGGCGCGCATTGGCCAGCATCCCGAGGTCGCAGTCGTGCAAACGGTCGAGCAAGGCGTCCTGAACCACCCGATTCTCGACGATATGCCCGAGCACGTCGGCATGCACGCTGGCGGCGGAAAAGTGGATCTGCCCGGTGCCGCTGCCGTCCCAGACGTGCATGTCGGTGTACGGGCTGCTACGCCGGCTGGCAATGCCATCCCACACGCCGAGGCGTTCAAGAATCCGCTGGCTGGCCGCCGATAACGCGCTCACGCGCGGTTCGAACGGCGCTTGCCCGTCGAAGGGTTTGACGCTCATCGGGCTGCCGTCCAGCAGCAGGACTTCCAGCCCGCTGTCCTGTAACGCCAGCGCCAGGGCGCTGCCGACCATTCCGGCCCCGACAATCAGCAGATCTGCGCGCATGTCCATGCTTTAAGCCTGTCTCGCTTGCGGCTTGAGCCGCACGTAAAGGGTTTTCTGGACCCGCGCCACCAAGGTGCCGGCGCCGTCGTGGATATCGACCTGCAATTGCGGCAGGTATTTTTCGCCGTTCGCCGTTTGCCGGCGGACTTCGTCGAGCAAGGTCTCGTCGACCCTGAAGTTGGCGAACACCGGGCCTTTGCCCGGCGAGATGAAATCGATGTCTGCCGTTTTGTCCCAGACGATGTAATTGCGTCCGAGGTTTTCCATCAGCATCAGCATGTAGAACGGATCGACCATCGAATACAGGCTGCCACCGAACTGCGTGCCGACGTAATTGCGGTTGTACCTGCCCAGGCCCATGGACACCGTGATGTCCCGAAAGTCATCGCTGATGTGCCGCACGCGAACCCCGGCGCCCAGATACGGCGGGTAGAAGGTCATGATCCAACGCATCAACCGCGCTTTGCCGAACCTGCTCGTCAGCCACTTACGCATCGGGACGCGTACCCAGGCCCATGGCCTGTCGGGCGAACCAGCGCTTGGCCGGCGGCAGCAGATCGAGGCCGAGCAGGCCGATGTTACGGCCCAGCGAAACCAGCGGTTGAGTGCTGCCGAACAACCGCGTGACCTGATCGGAGAAGCCCACGGTCAGGTTCTGATCCATCCGCTGGCGTTCGCGGTAAGCCTGCAAGGTCGCGAAATCGCCGAGCGAGGTCTCGCTCGCCAGCAGCGCATCCGCCAACGCTTGCGCATCACGCAGCGACAGGTTGAAACCCTGGCCGGCAATGGGGTGCAGGCTGTGGGCGGCGTTGCCGAGGATCGCCAGATGCGGACGCACCTGCTCTTCGGCTTCGATCAGCGTCAACGGATAAAGATGCCGTGCGCCGACCTGTTTCAACGTGCCGAGGCGGTAACCGAACACGCCCTGCAATTCGCTGAGGAAACTGCGTTCATCCAGGGCCGCAAGCCGTTGCGCGTCCATGCCCTGACGGGTCCAGACCAATGCGCAACGATTTTCCGGCAACGGCAGCAACGCCATCGGACCGTCGTCGGTGAAACGCTCGAACGCCATGCCGTTGTGCGCTTCGCTCGGGGTGATGTTGGCGATCAGCGCGCTCTGGTTGTACGGGCGCTTTTTGATGCCGATCCCCAGTTGCTCGCGCAGACCGGAACGGCCGCCATCAGCGAGCACTGCGAGGTCGCACTCCAGCATTGTTTCGTCGCTGAGGGTCAGGCGATAGCCGTCGGTCAGCGGTTCCATGCGCGTGACTTCCGCCGGGCAGCGCCAGGTGACCACGTCCTTGTCCAGACCTTGCCAGAGGCATTGGCCGAGCCAGGCGTTTTCCACCACATAACCCAGCGCCGGCACGCCCTCTTCCATCGCCGACAAGCGCGCGGTGGAGAAACGGCCACGGTCGGAAACGTGAATCTGCTTGATCGGCTCGGCACGGCGGGAGATTTCCTGCCACACACCCAACCGTTGATAAATCTGTTTGGCACCGTAGGACAACGCCGAAGAACGGGCGTCGTAGCTCGGTTGATAGGTGTGGCCGGGGGCAAACGGTTCGATCAGCACGATCTTCCAGCCGCGCGCCTTGGCTCCGGCCTGCAAGGCCAACGCCAGGCTGGCACCGACCAGGCCGCCACCGATAATTGCCAGATTGACTCGACTCATGCTGCTTTTGTCCGCGCTTGCGCCATCAAGGCTTCAATCTCGGCGACCGTTTTCGGTACGCCATTGGTCAGGATTTCACAGCCGGTTTTGGTGACCACGACGTCGTCCTCGATGCGCACGCCAATGCCGCGCCATTTCTTCGCTACGTTCTGGTTGTCCGGGGCGATGTAGATCCCCGGTTCCACGGTCAGCGCCATGCCGACTTCCAGCACGCGCCATTCGCCGCCGACCTTGTACTCGCCGACGTCATGCACATCCATGCCCAGCCAGTGGCCGGCGCGGTGCATGTAAAACGCTTTATAGGCTTCGCTGGCGATCAGTTCGTCGACGTTGCCCTGCAACAGGCCCAACTTCACAAGACCGGTGGTAATCACCCGGACCGTGGCTTCGTGCGCCTGATTCCAGTGTTTGTTCGGGGCGATTTCGGCAAAGGCCGCTTCCTGTGAAGCCAGCACCAACTCGTAGATCGCCTTCTGTTCCGCTGAATACTTGCCGTTGACCGGCCAGGTGCGCGTGATGTCGCTGGCGTAGCAGTCGATCTCGCAACCGGCGTCGATCAGCACCAGATCGCCGTCCTTGAGCACCGCGTCATTCTGCTGGTAATGCAGGATGCAGCTGTTGCGCCCCGCCGCGACGATCGAACCATACGCCGGCATCTTCGCCCCGCCCTTGCGGAACTCGTAATCAAGCTCGGCTTCAAGGCTGTACTCATGCAACCCGGCCCGGCTGGCCTGCATCGCACGAATATGCGCCTGAGCGGAAATCCGCGCGGCTTCGCGCATCACCTTCACTTCTGCCGCCGATTTATACAGGCGCATGTCGTGCAGCAGATGATCCAGCGCAACGTATTCGTTCGGCGGCTGAGCGCCGAGGTGCGCCTTGGAACGGATCACGTTGATCCATTCCATCAGGTGGCGATCGAATTCCGGGTTGCTGCCCATGGCCGAATACACCCGGTCGCGCCCTTCGATCAGGCCCGGCAGGATGTCGTCGATGTCAGTGATGGGGAAAGCGTCGTCGGCACCGAAGTCGCGGATCGCGCCTTCCTGACCGGCGCGCAGGCCGTCCCAGAGTTCTCGCTCGGCGTTGCGTTCACGGCAAAACAGCAGGTATTCGCCATGCTCACGGCCCGGCATCAACACGATAACGGCTTGAGGCTCGGGGAAACCGCTGAGGTACTGGAAGTCGCTGTCCTGGCGGTAAACATGCTCGACGTCGCGGTTGCGGATGGCGACCGCGGCGGCGGGCAGAATCGCGATGCTGTTGGGTTCCATCTGCGCCATCAAGGCCTTGCGGCGACGGCTGTATTCCGATTTCGGGATATGAATCATGGGCAGATGGCTTTTCCTGGCTCGCGATTAATGCAACGACGGTTTGGCGGCAGCCGGCGCGTCTGGCTTACGGGTTTCGGAGAACAGCAGCAGCGGCGCGACACGCAGGTACTCCATGACTTCCATGTAGTCGCTTTCGCCGTCGTCGGACTCTTCCAGCGCGTCTTGCACCTGGGAAATCGCCGCCAGATCCTGCAACACTTCGGTGGCCTCGGTGCTGAGCATGCTGCTGTCGCGGCAGTTCAGGCCGAAACCGCTGAGGAAGCCCTGGCACCATTGGCCCAGTGCGGCGGCACGGTCAGCCAGCGGCGCGTCATCGGTCGGCAGCAGCAGAACGACGGTCACGTCGTCGCCGGTGAGTTCGCCCTTGACCATCTCTTGCAAGCCGATCAAGGCATTGCGAACGTTGTCTTGCGGCTCGCCTTCGAGCAGCTCGGCGGCATCGATCAGCCACTCTTCTGCATTGAAACCGGCACCGGCGCAACTGCGACCGAGCAGCAGGCCATGCAGTTCGGCAGGCGAGACGTTGTGACCGCTGGAAGTCAGCAGGGTGGCGAAGGCTTGGTACGGAGAATTCTGAATGGGCATGGGCAGCTAGGCGCCAGACGGCGCTATGTCTAGAATGAAGGCCTTGTATCCTACATCGACTACCCCTGTAGGAGCGAGCTTGCTCGCGATGAACCCGAGAACGCCGCTGGGTGTCAGGGACCCAGCGTTATCGTTGGCGACCATCGCGAGCAAGCTCGCTCCTACGGTTCAACACCCATCAGACATTTCAGTGGACACAATGGAAGACACCGACCTGCAAGCGCTGATGGCCAGACTCGAACTGCTAATTGATCGAGTCGAGCAACTTAAGAGTCAAAATGGACTCCTACTAGCTCAGGAAAAAACCTGGCGCGAGGAACGCGCTCACCTCATTGAAAAGAACGAAATCGCCCGGCGTAAGGTCGAATCGATGATTTCGCGCCTCAAGGCCCTGGAGCAAGACTCATGAGTTCAAGCAATAGCGTCACCGTGCAGATCCTCGACAAAGAATATTCGATCATTTGCCCCCAGGAAGAGCGCAGCAACCTGGTGAGCGCCGCCCGTTACCTGGACGGCAAGATGCGCGAGATCCGCAGCAGCGGCAAAGTCATCGGCGCAGATCGCATCGCCGTGATGGCTGCGCTGAACATCACGCACGACCTTCTGCACAAGGAAGAACGGCCGGATGTACAGGTCAGCGGTTCGACCCGCGAGCAGGTGCGCGACCTGCTGGATCGCGTCGATCTGGTGCTCGCCACCGATCCAGACGTCACCAAGGGCTGATTCGTCCGACCGCTTGGGTTATACTCGCAACACTCCCTGGGGTGCTTGCCAGTTGACCACGTCCCTGAGCCGATTCGCACTACCCTGGAGGCTGCACGTTGGGCTGGTGTGCATGTCCGCTAGACGGAAAGCCTTAAAGCCTACTGCATCTTCCACCTTGAACTTTCGGGTTCAAGGGCTAAGTCAGCAGCGGTTCATCCGGGGAGCCTGATTCCAGTCCGATGCCGGTTTAAACACCGGCATCGGCTTTTTACGGGTACGCTTTGTGTACCCGCACTGCCGAAGCCCGAATCCATGACCGAACCTGCGCTGCTGCCCCGCCCGCAACTTCGACGCATGCTGCGCAAGGCCCGCCGCGCACTGACAGCCAGTCATCAGCGCCAGGCCGCTCGCGGGCTGTACAAGCAATTGGCCCAGCAGCCGTTGTTTCGCCGCGCCAAACATATCTCGCTCTATTTACCTACCGACGGTGAAATCGATCCGCGCCTGTTGCTGCGAGCCGCACAACGTCGGGGTAAGGCGACTTACCTGCCGGTGCTCAGTGCCTGGCCGCGAACCAAAATGGTGTTCCAGCGGATTCGCCCCGGCGAAAAGCTCCAACCCAATCGCTTCCGTATTCTCGAACCCAGGCACAACCTCGCCCGACAACGCAAAGTCTGGGCGCTCGATCTGGTGCTGTTGCCGCTCGTGGGATTCGACGATGTCGGTGGCCGACTCGGCATGGGTGGTGGTTTCTACGACCGGAGCCTGGCGTATCTGGCGCGGAGGAAAAACTGGCGCAAGCCGACGCTATTGGGGCTGGCCCATGAATGTCAGAAGGTCGGAAGACTGGCTCAGGCGAGCTGGGATGTGCCGTTGCAAGGAACGGTTACAGACAAGGCGTGGTATTTCGCAGACTAGACGCCACTCGAATCAGCGGCGTCGAAAAGACAGGTTCAGCGCTTGAAGGCTGACGGCTGTTGTTGCTGCGCGATTTCAATCGGCGCATCGGTCTTGTTGCTCCACAAGCTTTGGGCATAGCCAGTGGTCACGACGCCAAGGCCGAACAAAATAACCAAAATCCATAGTAAATCCGGTTTGCGTTTCATCGATTGCCCCCCAAAGGCACATCAATACGATGACAGCAGCGGTTTCCGTTGTAGGTGTAGGCCGTGCAGCAGCGTCAAGCTTAGAAGGCCGGCATTTTGCGACAACGTGAACCGACACGCAAACGCTGGCGTCAACCGACCGTCGGTTTGTCATAAAATCGCCCGACAACTTGTCCACCTGACTCGCAAGGAGCAAAAACCATGGCCTATTGGCTGATGAAATCCGAGCCCGACGAGCTCTCGATCAAAGGTCTGGAGAAGCTCGGCAAAGCGCGCTGGGATGGGGTTCGCAACTATCAGGCGCGTAACTTTTTGCGTGCGATGGCGGTCGGCGACGAGTTCTTCTTCTATCACTCCAGCTGCCCGGAGCCCGGGATTGCCGGGATCGGGAAGATTGTCGAAGCGGCGTATCCGGACCCGACGGCACTGGAGCCGGAGAGTCATTATTACGACCCGAAGGCCAGCGCCGAGAAAAACGCCTGGAGCGCGATTGATGTCGCGCATGTGGAGACGTTTTCCAGGGTGTTGAAGCTGGATTATTTGAAGCAGCAGACGGCGTTGGCGGAAATGCCGCTGGTGCAGAAGGGGTCGCGGTTGTCGGTGATGCCGGTGACGGCCGAGCAGTGGGCGGCGGTGATTGCACTGCGCTGAAATGTATCTGGTGCCCACGCTTTTGTAGGAGCCGGCTTGCCGGCGATAGCGGCTTCAGGGTGTGTACTTTGTAGGAGCCAGGCTTGCTGGCGATGGCGTTTTTTAGGGCGCTATCGCCAGCAAGCTGGCTCCTACAGGATCCAGCATTACTGGATAATCAGGTTGTTGAACAACAAATCCTCAACCACCGGTTTGCCGGTTTCATCGTTCATGATCTGCTGGGTTTGCTTCAACGCTTCCTGACGCAGCTTTTCCTTCCCCTCGATGCTGTTCATCGCCTCGGTGGTTTGCTGGGTGAACAACGCCACCAGTTGATTGCGAATCAACGGTTCATTGGCCTTCACCTGTTTGGCCGCCTCATCACCAGTGACCCGCAATGCTACGTCAGCCTTGAAGACCTTCAACTTCGCCGTGCCATCCAACCCATAGTTGCCCACGAATGGCGGGCTCAGGGTGAGGTAGCTGACTTTCGGGGCTTCACCTTCTTTGGCGGCTTCTTCAGCCACTGCTGCCACAGGCAGAGACAGGGCCAGCAACAACATGATCCACGCTTTCACAATTCGCTCCTTATCCGGTTTGCGGCCTAGCATAACGACCCGCCGCGCAAGCACAAGCTTATGGCTGACTATCAGGGCGGGGCATGCTCGTTGACCCGTCGACTCACACACCTACACTTATCGGCCATCACTCCCAAAGGAATAGCCCTGATGAAAGCCGTGCTGTGCAAAGCCTTCGGTCCTGCCGAATCGCTGGTGCTGGAAGACGTCGCCAGTCCTGTCGCGAAGAAGAATGAAATCCTGCTGGACGTGCACGCCGCCGGGGTGAATTTCCCGGACACGCTGATCATCGAGGGCAAATACCAGTTCAAGCCGCCCTTCCCGTTTTCGCCGGGCGGCGAAGCGGCTGGCGTGGTCAGCGCAGTGGGCGAAAAAGTCAGCCACCTGAAAGTCGGCGATCGGGTCATGGCCCTCACCGGTTGGGGCAGTTTCGCCGAACAGGTCGCGGTGCCAGGCTACAACGTGCTGCCGATCCCGACCTCCATGGACTTCAACACCGCTGCCGCATTCAGCATGACTTACGGCACTTCAATGCACGCGCTCAAGCAACGCGGCAACCTGCAACCGGGTGAAACCCTGCTGGTGCTCGGTGCTTCTGGCGGTGTCGGCCTGGCCGCCGTGGAAATCGGCAAAGCCATGGGCGCCCGCGTGATTGCTGCCGCCAGCAGTGCCGAAAAACTGGCCGTGGCCAAGGCTGCCGGCGCCGATGAACTGATCAACTACACCGAAACCAACCTCAAGGACGAAATCAAACGCCTGACCGATGGCCAGGGTGCGGACGTAATCTACGACCCGGTCGGCGGCGACCTGTTCGACCAGGCCATCCGCGCCATCGCCTGGAACGGCCGCTTGCTGGTGGTCGGTTTTGCCAGCGGCCGCATTCCGGAATTACCGGTCAACCTCGCACTGCTCAAGGGTGCAGCGGTGGTCGGCGTGTTCTGGGGCTCCTTCGCCCAGCGCCAACCGCAAGACAACGCGGCGAACTTCCAGCAATTGTTTGGCTGGTTCGCCGAGGGCAAGTTGAAGCCGCTGGTATCGCAGGTGTACCCGCTGAGCAACGCGGCGCAGGCGATCAATGATCTTGGCCAGCGCAAGGCGGTCGGGAAAGTGGTGGTGCAGGTTCGCTGAGTCGCAGCAGGATACAAAAAGGCCAGAACAACTGATGAGGTTGTTCTGGCCTTTTCGATTACATGACCAGCAGAAAGACAGCACTCCAAACTTTTCGTCAAAGCAACTCACGAATTTCCTCCGGAAGAAAATGCACGTACCGGGTCGCTTGATGCGTATTCATTTCCCAAAGTCCCGCCCTACGCCGGGCATCGCTGCGTCATAAAAGGTTGCGAGATAACAATTCCCACAGCGCCCTTCACTTATACCTGAGCGACATGTTCGTAAAAGAACATGCAATCTCCAACATTTCCGCTGTTTGGTCGATGTGAACCAGTGCTATTTTCGGTAACGAAACTGTAACATTCGCATCCGCAGTCAAAACAAGAAATCTGGAGCTCTTGAATGTTTGCTTTCTTTCGTCCTGCCGCACATCAGGCTCCATTGCCTGAAGAAAAAATAGACAGCGCCTACCGACGGCATCGCTGGCAGATCTTCGCCGGCATATTCATCGGCTACGCGGGTTACTACCTGCTGCGCAAAAACTTCTCCCTGGCCATGCCCTATCTGATCGAAGAGGGCTATACCCGCGGTGAGCTGGGCCTGGCGTTGTCGGCGATTGCTATTGCCTACGGCTTGTCCAAGTTCCTGATGGGCATTGTTTCCGACCGTTCCAACCCACGCTTCTTCCTGCCGTTCGGCTTGCTGGTTTCGGCTGGCGTGATGTTCATTTTCGGTTTTGCGCCCTGGGCCACGTCCAGCGTGACCATCATGTTCATCCTGCTGTTTATCAATGGATGGGCGCAGGGCATGGGGTGGCCGCCGAGTGGCCGGACCATGGTCCACTGGTGGTCGCAGAAGGAACGCGGGGGCGTGGTGTCCTTGTGGAACGTGGCGCACAACGTCGGTGGTGGTTTGATCGGCCCGCTGTTCCTGCTCGGCATGGGCCTGTTCAATGACTGGCACGCGGCGTTTTACGTGCCGGCGGCAGTGGCCATGGCCGTGGCGGTGTTTGCCTTCGCCACCATGCGCGACACGCCACAATCGGTCGGCCTGCCGCCGATCGAGAAGTACAAGAACGACTACCCGGAAGGCTACGACGCCAGTCACGAAGAAGAATTCAGCGCCAAGGAAATCTTCGTCAAATACGTGCTGCGCAACAAAATGCTCTGGTACATCGCCATGGCTAACGTCTTTGTCTACCTGCTGCGTTACGGCGTGCTGGACTGGGCACCGACCTACCTCAAGGAAGCCAAAGGTTTCAGCGTGGATAAAACCTCGTGGGCCTATTTCCTTTACGAGTGGGCAGGTATTCCAGGGACGCTTCTGTGCGGCTGGATGTCGGACAAGATCTTCCGTGGCAACCGTGGCCTGACCGGCATGGTGTTCATGGCGTTGGTGACCGTGGCGACGCTGGTTTACTGGCTCAACCCGGCCGGCAACCCGACGGTCGACATGATCGCGCTGATCTCGATTGGTTTCCTGATCTACGGCCCGGTGATGCTGATCGGTTTGCAAGCGCTGGAACTGGCGCCGAAGAAAGCCGCCGGTACGGCAGCGGGCTTCACAGGTCTGTTCGGCTATCTGGGTGGTTCAGTCGCGGCCAGTGCAGCCATGGGCTACACCGTGGACCATTTCGGCTGGGACGGCGGTTTCGTCTTGCTGATCGGCGCGTGCCTGCTGGCAATGGCCTTCCTTGCGCCCACCTTGTGGCACAAGCAAGTCGCCAGTCAGACCCGCGAAGCCATCGCCTGATCGACCTTTGATTTGCAGCGCTTGAGCCGCGCCTCCAGATTCCGGTCTGGCATGGCGTGGCTACGCAGGGCGTTGGCGGTCTGCTCGACATAATCGCGAGTAGTGCCGTAACGCCCGCAAGCGTTTTCGAACACGTGGCTCAGCACGTGATCCGGCAGGTTGCCGGCATAGCTGGGCAGGTGTCGCTCCAACACGAATCCCAATGCCTGAACCTGATTGCCATCTTCGAGACGGCAGTTCAACCAGTGTGGGCGATAAGAAGGGAATGGCATTTCGCGCTGCCACAAGGCATACAGCGACGCTTCGAGTTGTTCTTCCGGCAAGCGATAAGCGAAGCCGCTGCAAGAGCCGCCGCGATCCAGGCCAAACACCAGCCCCGGTACTTCCGGCGTGCCGCGATGTTCGTGGGACCACAGGTACAAACCGCGATGGTAGCCATGCACCCGGCCTCGAACCCGTTCAACCGCCGCGCACTCAGGGCGCCAGATCAGCGAGCCGTAAGCGAATAGCCAGACCGGCCCACCCTTGTGGCGCGCCATGGTCGACTGCATCGAGCTGAGCAATTGTTCGTGCGTCAGCTGCGGCCCCAGATCGAGCCGCGGAGGGTAAGCCAGATTCATAAAAGCAGATTCAATGGCGCTCATAGCGAATAGCGTTCAGCTCCCCGCGGGTGATGAATTACTTAATAGAACGCACCGCTGTAACAATAAGGCACATATGTTTTAAGGCAATTTAAGTGCCACGGCACAGTTCTTAATTAATTGCCTGATTGAATTATAACCTACCGGCATTTAATTAATTTTATAAATACCGATCGGCTATATACGAAGTTATATGTAGGAGCGAGCCTGCTCGCGATGGAGGCGGGACAACGCGCTCATGCTGCTGCAGCGCGTTATCGTTGACCTCCATCGCGAGCAGGCTCGCTCCTACAGGGGAAGCGTCATCCTCTGGGTGCGTAGGCAAACACATCGGCACGCATCTGATGAGCATCCATCCCGGCGTTGACCAACGCGTCCAGTGTCCCGTAGACCATCGCCGGTGAGCCGCTGGCGTATACATGCAGCGCTTTCAGATCCGGAAAATCTTCGCACACCGCTTCATGCAACATCCCGCAGCGTCCCTTCCAGCCACATTGATCGCTGACGACTTTATGCAGGAACAGATTCGGCAGTTTCTGCCATTCGTCCCAATGCTCGATCTCATAAAAGTCTTCAGGGCGACGCACGCCCCAATACAGGTGCACCGGATGCTTGAAACCCGACGCCCGGCAATGTTCGATCAGGCTATGGATCTGGCCCATGCCGGTGCCCGCAGCGATCAGCACCAGCGGACCGTCCGGCAACTCTGCCAGATGGGTATCGCCGAAGGGCATTTCGATCCGCACCATCGGATTGCGTTGCAGTTGCTCGATCAGGCTCAGCGCACTGCTTTCGCGCGCCAGTACGTGAATTTGCAGATCACGCCCCGCATGCGGTGCCGAGGCCAGGGAAAATGCGGATTTTTCGCCATTCTCACGCTCGATCATCAAATACTGACCAGCGTGATAACGCGGTGGTTTGCCGGCCGGCGCGCGAAAACTCACACGCCAGGTATCGCCGCCGACATCCTTGCACTCAATGACCTGACACGAGACGCTGCGCACCGGCAATTCTCCCAGCGCGAGCACGCCATCCCACAGCACAATGCAGTCTTCCAGCGGCTCTGCTATGCAAGTGTAGAACTCGCCATGGTCGCGCACACCACCGGCCTGCTCGACTCGTCCTTCCACCAGCAGCGCGGCGCACACATGGCAATTGCCGTTGCGACAGCTTTGCGGGCATTCATAGCCCAGACGGCGTGCGCCATCGAGAATCCGCTCGCCGGGCAGTATCTCTAGCACTGCTCCGGAGGGCTGCAAAGTTACACGCATCAATCTATTCCTAACTGATTCCAGATGGCATCGATCCGTTGGGTGACGGCTTCATCCTTGACGATCACCCGGCCCCACTCGCGCGTGGTTTCGCCGGGCCATTTATGCGTGGCATCGAGTCCCATTTTCGAACCCAGGCCGGACACCGGCGAGGCGAAGTCGAGGTAGTCGATCGGCGTGTTGTCGATCATCACCGTATCGCGCTTGGGGTCCATGCGCGTGGTGATGGCCCAGATCACGTCGTTCCAGTCCCGTGCGTTGATATCGTCGTCAGTGACGATAACGAACTTGGTGTACATGAACTGTCGCAAAAACGACCAGACACCGAGCATTACCCGCTTGGCATGGCCGGGATACGACTTCTTCATGGTCACGATGGCCATGCGGTACGAGCAGCCTTCGGGCGGCAGGTAGAAGTCGGTGATTTCCGGGAACTGCTTCTGCAGGATCGGCACGAACACTTCGTTCAGCGCGACACCGAGAATCGCCGGCTCATCCGGCGGACGACCGGTGTAGGTGCTGTGGTAGATCGGTTTGATCCGGTGGGTAATGCGCTCGACGGTGAACACCGGGAAGCTGTCGACTTCGTTGTAATAACCGGTGTGGTCGCCGTACGGACCTTCGTCGGCCATTTCGCCCGGATGGATCACGCCTTCAAGGATGATCTCGGCGGTGGCCGGCACTTGCAGGTCGTTGCCACGGCACTTCACCAGTTCGGTGCGATTTCCGCGCAGCAAACCGGCGAAAGCGTATTCGGAAAGGCTGTCCGGCACAGGCGTCACAGCGCCGAGAATGGTCGCCGGGTCAGCGCCGAGCGCCACGGACACCGGAAACGGCTGGCCCGGATGCTTCTCGCACCACTCGCGGTAATCCAGCGCGCCGCCACGGTGGCTGAGCCAGCGCATGATGACCTTGTTTCGGCCGATCACTTGCTGACGGTAGATGCCGAGGTTCTGCCGGTCCTTGTTCGGGCCTTTGGTGACGGTCAGGCCCCAGGTGATCAGCGGGCCGACGTCGCCCGGCCAGCAGGTCTGTACCGGGAGCATCGCGAGGTCGACGTCGTCGCCCTCGATGACCACTTCCTGGCACACCGCGTCTTTGACGACTTTGGGTGCCATGGCGATGATCTTGCGGAAGATCGGCAGCTTCGACCAAGCGTCCTTCAGGCCTTTCGGCGGCTCGGGTTCCTTGAGGAACGCCAGCAGCTTGCCGATCTCGCGCAGTTCGCTCACCGCTTCTGCGCCCATGCCCAGCGCAACACGCTCGGGGGTGCCGAACAGATTGCCGAGGACGGGAATGTCATAGCCCGTCGGGTTCTCGAAAAGCAGGGCCGGACCTTTGGCACGCAAGGTGCGGTCACAGACCTCGGTCATTTCGAGCACCGGGGACACCGGAACCTGGATGCGCTTGAGTTCGCCGCGCTGTTCCAGGCCGCTGATAAAGTCGCGCAAGTCGCGATACTGCATGCGTGAGCCTCGTATTGGCCGTGGCGTTCGGGGGCTGGCAGTTTAGCGCCGAACCCCTCTGTTCAGAACAACGAAACGCCGTTCATCAAAAATCAGATAGCAAAAAGCCGGGTTTCCCCGGCTTTTGCTGGTCTATCGACTTACTTGCGTTTCATCGACAGGAAGAACTCATCGTTGGTCTTGGTCGTTTTCAGCTTGTCGACCAGGAACTCGATGGCAGCGATCTCGTCCATCGGGTGCAGCAACTTGCGCAGGATCCACATGCGCTGCAACTCGTCGTCGGCTGTCAGCAACTCTTCGCGGCGGGTGCCGGAACGGTTGATGTTGATGGCCGGGAAGACGCGTTTTTCAGCGATACGACGATCCAGCGGCAGTTCCATGTTGCCCGTGCCTTTGAATTCTTCGTAGATCACTTCGTCCATCTTCGAGCCGGTTTCAACCAGCGCGGTGGCGATGATGGTCAGCGAACCGCCTTCTTCGATGTTCCGCGCGGCGCCGAAGAAACGTTTCGGTTTCTCCAGGGCGTGAGCATCGACACCACCGGTGAGCACTTTGCCGGAGCTCGGGATCACGGTGTTGTAGGCGCGAGCCAGACGGGTGATGGAGTCGAGCAGGATCACCACGTCTTTTTTGTGTTCGACCAGGCGCTTGGCCTTCTCGATCACCATTTCGGCAACCTGCACGTGGCGGGTTGGCGGCTCGTCGAACGTCGAGGCAACCACTTCGCCGCGCACGGTGCGCTGCATTTCGGTTACTTCTTCCGGACGCTCGTCGATCAGCAATACGATCAGATGAACTTCAGGGTTGTTACGTGCGATGTTCGCCGCGATGTTCTGCAGCATGATCGTTTTACCGGCTTTCGGCGGTGCAACGATCAGACCGCGCTGGCCTTTACCGATCGGGGCGCACAGGTCGATGACACGACCGGTCAAGTCTTCGGTGGAACCGTTGCCGGCTTCCATCTTCATGCGCACAGTCGGGAACAGCGGGGTCAGGTTCTCGAAGAGAATCTTGTTTTTCGCGTTCTCGGGACGATCGTAGTTGATCGTGTCGACCTTGAGCAGCGCGAAATAACGCTCGCCTTCCTTTGGAGGGCGGATCTTGCCAACGATGGTGTCACCGGTGCGCAAGTTGAAACGGCGGATCTGGCTCGGCGAGACGTAGATATCGTCCGGGCCGGCGAGATAGGAAGCGTCAGCGGAGCGCAGGAAGCCGAAGCCGTCCTGGAGAATCTCCAGCACGCCATCACCGGAGATTTCCTCGCCGCTTTTAGCGTGCTTTTTGAGCAGGGAGAAAATCACGTCCTGCTTGCGCGAACGGGCCATATTTTCTATGCCCATCTGTTCGGCCAATTCGAGCAGTTCGGTAATCGGCTTTTGCTTGAGTTCAGTCAGATTCATATAGGAATGACGTAATCATTTATGGAGGGGGGGAAATTAAGCTTTTGGCTTAATGAGGCCGCGCCGCGGAGAAGGCGACAGGATCGCGTACTTATTCGAAAAGGAGTGCGTCGGCGACGGCTAGCAGGGGGCAGTGGAGAAACCAGTGCGGGGCCGAATGTAACACCTGAGTTTCGGAGCGTCTAGCCCTCAATAACGAAAAAGCCCCGCAATATGCGGGGCCTTTTTTCGGACACTTTACAAACGACGCTTAGATGTTGGCGTCGAGGAAAGCAGCCAGTTGCGACTTCGACAGTGCGCCGACCTTGGTCGCTTCAACGTTGCCGTTCTTGAACAGCATCAGGGTCGGGATACCACGCACGCCATGCTTGGCCGGGGTTTCCTGGTTTTCGTCGATGTTCAGTTTGGCAACGGTCAGCTTGCCTTTGTAGGTTTCAGCAATCTCGTCCAGAACAGGAGCGATCATTTTGCAAGGGCCGCACCACTCAGCCCAGTAGTCGACCAGTACAGCGCCTTCGGCCTTGAGTACGTCGGCCTCGAAGCTAGCGTCGCTAACGTGTTTGATAAGATCGCTGCTCATGGAAGTCTCCAGGTTGTAAGCAAAAAAACGTGGCCCATCATAGCCGCCCTTCCCTCGTTCAGGAAGGTGCAGATGATTGAGTCTCACTATGGTGGTGCATGAGTTTGGGTATAGCTCAAGTCAGGATGTGGCGGGAGCGACGAAGGCAATTCCGGTGCGCAGGGCAGCGTTGCGCACATGTTCGTGCATGGCCTTCTGCGCCGCGCCGGACGAACGCCGGGCCAGTGCACGGAGGATTTTGCGGTGCTCGTGCCAGGTTTCCATGGCCCGTTCGGCCCGGATGAACGGTAGCTTCTGGCTCTCCAGGAAAATGTCGGCGCTGGCCGTCAGGATGCTCAGCATCGCCTGATTACCGCTGGCCAGCAGGATGCGCCGGTGAAACTCGAAGTCCAGGCGCGCCGCCGACTCGAAGTCACCCACCTTCAGTTCATTGCGCATCGCAGCGACGTTGTCCTCCAAAGCATCGAGCTCATCGGTGCTCAACGTCACGGCGGCCAGCCCGGCGGCAAAACCTTCCAGGGCATAGCGCAACTGGAAGATATCCAGCGGTGATGCCTGTGCCGCGAACGGCCAGCTCGCCGCCGCATCCTGGCGAGGCAAGTCCACCGGCGCCTGCACGAAAACGCCTTTGCCCGGCTGAATGCTGATCACGCCCAAGGCACTCAGCGACGACAACGCCTCGCGCAACGACGCCCGACTGACCCCCAATTGCACCGCCAGATCCCGCTGCGAAGGCAAGGCATCCCCCGGCCCGAAACCTTGTTCGGCGATCAGTTTGCGGATGGCTTGCAACGCCACTTCAGGTACAGCTCGGGAGATCGAATTCATGGTTTTCGGACGAACCAGGCGAATGAGCGGCTAGTTTTAAAGCTATTCGCGGCGCCCGGCAAGTCGTGCCCCACCGGGGTTCGGTAATGGCCGACGATGCGCTATCAGAGTGCGAAACACAGACCGACTGTTCAGACCAGTAAGACCGAACAACACCAGTAAAACCGTGGCTTGGCACGGCAAAAACCCAATGTTGGCATGGCCCGTGCTCTGTCGATCCGCAGAAATCATTCCTCGCCGATCCGGAGATTTGCCATGACCCTGCGTTACAGCGCCCTCCTCGCCTCCCTGTTCGCCAGCCTGCTGCTGAGCCAGGTGCCCGCCCACGCCGACGGTCTGGAGGATGTGGTCAAACGCGGCGTCCTCAAGGTTGCCGTGCCTCAGGACTTCCCGCCATTCGGCTCGGTCGGCCCGGACATGAAACCCCGCGGCCTCGATATCGACACCGCGAAACTGCTGGCCGACCAACTCAAGGTCAAGCTTGAACTGACGCCGGTCAACAGCACCAACCGCATCCCGTTCCTGACCACCGGCAAGGTCGATCTGGTGATCTCCAGCCTCGGCAAGAACCCCGAGCGCGAGAAAGTCATCGACTTCTCCAGCGCCTACGCGCCGTTCTACCTCGCGGTGTTCGGCCCGCCGGATGCCGCCATCAAAGGCCTGGACGACCTCAAGGGCAAAACCATCAGCGTCACCCGTGGCGCCATCGAAGACATCGAACTGACCAAAGTCGCCCCCGAAGGCGTCACCATCAAGCGCTTTGAAGACAACAACTCGACCATCGCAGCCTACCTCGCCGGACAGGTTGACCTGATCGCCAGCGGCAACGTGGTGATGGTCGCGATCAGCGAGAAAAGCCCGAAACGCGTGCCCGCGCTGAAAGTGAAGCTCAAGGATTCGCCGGTCTACGTCGGCGTAAACAAGAACGAGCCGGCGTTGCTGGGCAAGGTCAACCAGATCCTCGCCACCGCCAAGACTGACGGCGCGCTGGAAAAAAACTCACAGACCTGGCTGAAAGAGCCGCTGCCGGCCGATCTCTGATCGTCCCTCGGGAGATTTGATATGGCCTATCAGTTCGACTTTCTGCCGGTGGTGCAAAACACCGACCTGCTCGTGCGCGGTGCGCTGTTCACCCTGGAACTGACGGCCATCGGTGCGGTGCTCGGCGTCGGTCTGGGCATTGTCGGCGCGCTGGTGCGGGCGTGGAATATCCGCCCGTTCTCGGCGATCTTCGGGGTTTACGTCGAGTTGATCCGCAACACGCCGTTCCTGGTGCAGTTGTTTTTCATCTTCTTCGGTTTGCCATCGCTGGGCGTGCAGATTTCCGAATGGCAGGCGGCGGTGCTGGCGATGGTGATCAACCTCGGCGCTTATTCGACCGAGATCATCCGCGCCGGCATTCAAGCGATCCCTCGCGGGCAACTTGAAGCCGCAGCGGCATTGGCGATGACCCGGTTCGAAGCCTTCCGCCATGTGGTCCTGCTACCAGCGCTGGGCAAGGTGTGGCCGGCGCTGAGCAGCCAGATCATCATCGTGATGCTCGGCTCGGCGGTCTGTTCGCAGATCGCCACTGAAGAGCTGAGCTTTGCCGCCAACTTCATTCAGTCGCGCAACTTCCGCGCTTTTGAAACCTACGCCCTGACCACGCTGCTTTATCTGTGCATGGCTTTATTGATCCGCCAATTGCTGAACTGGATCGGTCGTCGTTACATAGCAAGGAGCAGCCAATGAGCGATTTCACGTTCTGGGACATCGTGCGCAACTTGCTCACAGGCCTGCAATGGACGCTGGCGCTGTCGCTGGTGGCGTTTATCGGCGGCGGGTTGATCGGGTTGCTGATCATGGTCATGCGCATTTCGAAAAATGCCCTGCCGCGCAACGTTGCACGCACCTACATCGAGCTGTTCCAGGGCACGCCGCTGTTGATGCAGTTGTTCCTGGTGTTTTTCGGGGTGGCGCTGGCCGGGGTGGAAATTTCGGCGTGGATGGCGGCGGCGATTGCCCTGACCCTGTTTACCAGCGCTTACCTGGCGGAGATCTGGCGCGGCTGCGTGGATTCGATTCCCAACGGTCAGTGGGAAGCTTCGTCGAGCCTGGCGCTCAACCCGCTGGAGCAACTGCGCTACGTGATCCTGCCGCAAGCGTTGCGCATCGCCGTGGCGCCGACCGTGGGTTTTTCGGTGCAAGTGGTCAAAGGCACCGCCGTGACCTCGATCATCGGCTTCACCGAACTGACCAAGACCGGCGGGATGCTCGCCAACGCGACCTTCGAACCGTTCATGGTCTACGGCCTCGTCGCCCTCGGCTACTTCCTGCTCTGCTACCCCTTGTCCCTCAGTGCGCGCTACCTGGAAAGGAGACTGCATGCCTCTGCTTAGAATTTCCGCCCTGCATAAATATTACGGCGACCACCATGTACTCAAAGGCATCGACCTCAGCGTCGAGGAAGGCCAGGTGGTGGCGATCATCGGCCGCAGCGGCTCGGGCAAATCGACCTTGTTGCGCACGCTGAACGGCCTGGAGTCGATCAACGACGGCGTGATCGAAGTCGACGGCGAATACCTCGATGCCGCGCGCGCCGATTTACGCAGCCTGCGGCAGAAAGTCGGGATGGTGTTTCAGCAGTTCAACCTGTTCCCGCACCTGACGGTGGGCGAAAACGTGATGCTCGCGCCGCAAGTGGTGCAAAAAGTGCCCAAGGCCAGAGCGGTGGAGTTGGCGCGGGAGATGCTGGAACGGGTCGGGTTGGGCGAGAAGTTTGATGCGTTCCCGGATCGGCTGTCGGGCGGGCAGCAGCAGCGCGTGGCGATTGCCCGGGCGCTGGCGATGTCGCCGAAGGTGTTGCTGTGCGACGAGATCACTTCGGCGCTGGACCCGGAACTGGTCAATGAGGTGCTGAGCGTGGTTCGACAACTGGCCAAGGAGGGCATGACGCTGATCATGGTCACCCATGAAATGCGCTTTGCCCGGGAGGTTGGGGACAAGTTGGTGTTCATGCATCAGGGGAAGGTGCATGAGGTCGGGGATCCGAAGATTCTGTTCGCGAACCCGCAGACGGCGGAGCTGGCGAATTTTATCGGGACGGTCGAGTCGACAGCCTGAAAGATCTTCAGTGGCTGTTATGTCGCCTTCGCGGGCAAGCCTCGCTCCTACAGATTCAGGCTGTTCGCGGAACATTCACACGCCGCCAACCTGTAGGAGCGAGGCTTGCCCGCGAAGGCGTCTGCGAGATCACTACTCTTTCCTGCTCAGGATCAAGGCTTTGAACGCTACGCGTTGGCGTCAGCGTTTGATCGTGGCACGATGTCGAGGTTATCGACCGAGACCCCCTGACCATGCCGCAATCCCAAGCCAAGAATCTGTCCCTGATCGCCGCAATCGACCTGGGCTCCAACAGCTTTCACATGGTCGTGGCCAAGGCCCAGAACGGCGAAATCCGTATTCTCGAGCGTCTCGGGGAGAAGGTTCAGCTGGCCGCCGGCATCGACGAAGAGCGCCACCTCAACGAAGAATCCATGCAGCGCGGGCTCGATTGCCTGAAGCGTTTTGCCCAACTGATCAGCGGTATGCCGCCCGGCGCCGTGCGGATCGTGGGCACCAACGCCTTGCGTGAAGCTCGAAACCGCGTCGAATTCATCCGCCGCGCCGAAGAAATTCTCGGCCACCCGGTGGAAGTCATCTCCGGTCGTGAAGAAGCGCGCCTGATCTACCTCGGCGTGTCGCACACCCTCGCCGATACGCCGGGCAAACGCCTGGTGGCCGACATTGGCGGCGGCAGTACCGAATTCATCATCGGCCAGCGCTTCGAGCCGCTGCTGCGCGAAAGCCTGCAAATGGGCTGCGTCAGCTACACCCAGCGTTATTTCAAGGACGGCAAGATCACCCCGGCCCGCTACGCCCAGGCGTACACGGCGGCGCGGCTGGAGATCATGAGCATCGAACACGCCCTGCATCGCCTGACCTGGGATGAAGCCATCGGCTCCTCGGGCACCATCCGCGCCATCGGCCTGGCGCTGAAAGCCGGCGGTCACGGTACGGGCGAGGTCAACGCCCAAGGCCTGGCCTGGCTCAAGCGCAAGCTGATCAAACTCGGTGACGTCGAGAAAATCGACTTCGAAGGCATCAAGCCTGACCGCCGGGCGATTTTCCCGGCGGGCCTGGCGATTCTCGAAGCGATCTTCGACGCCCTCGAACTGCAACGCATGGACCACTGCGAAGGTGCTCTGCGCGAAGGCGTGCTCTATGACCTGCTGGGCCGTCATCATCATGAAGACGTCCGGGAGCGCACGCTCAGCTCGCTGATGGAGCGCTATCACGTCGATCTGGAGCAAGCGGCACGGGTCGAGCGCAAGGCACTGCATGCGTTCGATCAGGTGGCGGAGGATTGGGAGCTGGACGACGGCGTCTGGCGCGAACTGCTCGGCTGGGCTGCCAAGGTCCATGAAGTGGGCCTGGACATCGCTCACTATCAGTATCACAAGCACGGCTCATACCTGATCGAGCACTCGGACCTCGCCGGGTTCTCCCGCGAAGACCAACTGATGCTCGCGCTCCTGGTGCGTGGCCACCGCCGCAATATTCCCCGGGACCGGTTTGCCGATTTTGGCGATGAAGGCATCAAGCTGATTCGCCTGTGCGTGCTGCTGCGCTTTGCGATCCTGTTCCATCACATCCGCGGCACCCAGGAAATGCCTCAAGTGGCGCTGCACGCCAATGGTGACAGCCTGGAGGTGTTGTTCCCGGAAAACTGGCTGGACGACAACCAGCTGACTCAGGCTGACTTTGCGCTGGAAGCTGAATGGCTGACGCGTGTGGGTTTCGTGCTCAACGTCCGATAAACCACCGAAAAGCGCTCGCCGTACACGGTTCTGTAGGAGCACGGCTTGCCGGCGAAGGCGATTTCGAGGACGCCTTCGCGGGCAAGCCTCGCTCCTACGGGTCTGCGCGCTCAGGCGACACCTGTAGGAGCCGGCTTGCTGCGGGCGGCGTTCCGACGATGGCGATCTCACTGACGCCTTCGCCGGCAAGCCGTGCTCCTACAGGGGGTTGTGGTGGAAACAAAAATGGCGATCCGCAGGGATCGCCATTTTTTTTATGCCGCGTGAAGGTTAACGCACCGCCAGAATCGGGCTGCCCAACCGCTCCAGCAATGTGGCCTGTGCACTGCGCGGGTTCTGGTTGCCGGTCGGCGTGTTGCGGATGTAACGGCCGTCCGCCTGCAGGCTCCAGCTGTGAGTGTTATCGGTGAGATAAAGCTCCAGCTCTTTCTTGACCCGCATGATCAGCTTCTTGCCCTCCACCGGGAAGCAAGTCTCGACGCGCTTGTCGAGGTTGCGTTCCATCCAGTCGGCACTGGAGAGGAACATCTGCTCTTCACCACCATTGAGGAAGTAGAAGACCCGGGTGTGCTCCAGGAAGCGGCCGATGATCGAGCGCACGTGGATGTTGTGCGAAACCCCGGCGATGCCCGGACGCAGGCAGCACATGCCGCGCACCACCAGATCGATGCGCACGCCGGACTGGCTGGCCTTGTACAGCGCGCGGATGATCTTCGGATCGGTCAGCGAGTTGAACTTGGCGATGATGTGCGCCGGTTTGCCGTCGAGGGCGAACTGCGTCTCCCGGGCAATCATGTCGAGCATGCCCTTCTTCAGGGTAAACGGCGCGTGCAACAGCTTCTTCATGCGCAAGGTTTTACCCATGCCGATCAGCTGGCTGAACAATTTGCCGACGTCTTCGCACAGGGCGTCGTCGGAGGTCAGCAGGCTGTAGTCGGTGTACAGACGGGCGTTGGCCGCGTGGTAGTTGCCGGTACCCAAGTGGGCGTAACGCACAATCTCGCCAGCCTCGCGACGCAGGATCAGCATCATCTTGGCGTGGGTCTTGAAGCCGACCACGCCGTAGATCACCACCGCACCGGCCGCTTGCAGACGGCTGGCCAGTTGCAGGTTGGACTCTTCGTCGAACCGCGCGCGCAATTCGATCACCGCGGTGACTTCCTTGCCGTTACGCGCCGCATCCACCAGCGCATCGACGATTTCCGAGTTGGCGCCGGAGCGGTACAGCGTCTGACGCACCGCCAATACGTGCGGATCTTTCGCCGCCTGACGCAGCAAATCGACCACAGGCGTAAACGACTCGAACGGGTGCAGCAGCAGAATGTCCTGCTTGCTGATCACACTGAAAATGTTCTCGCTGTTCTGCAGCAGCTTCGGGATCTGCGGCGTGAACGGCAGGTATTGCAGCTCGCGCTGACTGTCGAGGCCGGTGATGCTGAACAGGCGGGTCAGGTTGACCGGACCGTTGACCTGATACAGCTCGGTCTCGTGCAGGTTGAACTGCTTGAGCAGGTAGTCGGACAGGTGTTTAGGGCACGTGTCGGCCACTTCCAGACGCACCGCGTCACCGTAGCGACGGGAGAACAACTCGCCGCGCAGGGCGCGGGCCAGGTCTTCCACGTCTTCGGTGTCGACGGCAAGGTCGGCGTTTCGGGTCAGGCGGAACTGGTAGCAGCCCTTGACCTTCATGCCCTGGAACAAGTCATCGGCGTGCGCGTGGATCATCGACGACAGGAAGACGTAGTTGTCACCAGGGCCGCCGACTTCTTCCGGCACCTTGATCACTCGCGGCAGCAGACGCGGGGCCGGGATGATCGCCAAACCGGAGTCGCGACCGAAGGCGTCGATGCCTTCGAGCTCGACGATGAAGTTCAGGCTCTTGTTCACCAACAACGGGAACGGGTGCGTCGGGTCGAGGCCGATCGGGGTGATGATCGGCGCGATCTCATCGCGGAAATAACGGCGGACCCAGGTTTTGAGCTTGGTGGTCCAGTAACGGCGACGGATGAAGCGGACCTGATGTTTCTCCAGTTCCGGCAACAGAATGTCGTTGAGGATGGCGTACTGGCGGTCAACGTAACCGTGCACCAGCTCACTGATCCGGGCCAGGGCCTGGTGCGGTTGCAAACCATCGGCGCCAGCCTGTTCACGGGCGAAGGTGATCTGCTTCTTGAGGCCGGCCACACGAATTTCGAAGAACTCATCCAGGTTGCTGGAGAAAATCAGCAGGAACTTCAGCCGTTCCAGCAACGGATAGGACTCGTCCAGCGCCTGTTCCAGCACGCGGATGTTGAACTGCAGTTGCGAGAGCTCGCGATGGATGTACAGGCTGCTGTCATCCAGGCCCGGAATGACAATCGCTGGTGCCGCCGGCGCGGTTTCGACCACTACCGCAGGCGGAGTAGGTTCCAGCTCCGGCGGGGTTTCGGCGATCGGCTCCACCACGGGTTGAGCCTCTTGTACTGCAACTTCAGTGAGTCCTTCGGTATTCATCGAATGTTCCTGGGAGGGCTATTTTTGCTCTCGTAACAATTGAGCAGCACGTACGGCAAAGTAAGTCAGGATGCCATCAGCGCCTGCACGTTTAAAAGCGGTCAGGGATTCGAGGATAACCCCTTCGCTCAACCAGCCATTCTGGATCGCCGCCATGTGCATGGCGTATTCACCGCTGACCTGATAAACAAAAGTCGGCACTTTGAATTCTTCTTTGACCCGGTAAAGGATGTCCAGATATGGCATGCCTGGCTTGACCATGACCATGTCTGCGCCTTCTGACAAGTCCGCCGCCACTTCGTGCAGGGCTTCGTTGCTGTTGGCCGGGTCCATCTGATAGGAGGCCTTGTTGGCCTTGCCCAGGTTCAGCGCCGAACCCACCGCATCGCGGAACGGGCCGTAATAGGCGCTGGCGTACTTCGCCGAATAGGCCATGATCCGCACGTTGACGTGATCGGCCAGCTCGAGGGCTTCGCGGATCGCCTGAATGCGACCGTCCATCATGTCCGACGGGGCCACCACTTGAGCACCGGCTTCGGCGTGGGACAGGGCCTGCTTGACCAGTGCGTCGACGGTAATGTCGTTCTGCACGTAGCCTTCTTCGTCGAGGATACCGTCCTGACCGTGGGTGGTGAACGGGTCCAGCGCGACGTCGGTGATCACCCCCAGTTCAGGGAACTGCGCACGCAGGGCGCGAGTGGCGCGCTGGGCAATGCCGTTCGGGTTCCACGCTTCGGCGGCGTCCAGCGACTTGAGTTCCGGTGGCGTGACCGGGAACAGCGCCACGGCTGGAATCCCCAGTTCAACCCACTTGGCCGCTTCTTCCAGCAACAGGTCGATGGTCAGGCGTTCAACGCCGGGCATCGAGGCCACCGCTTCGCGACGGTTTTCACCGTCCAGCACAAACACCGGCAGGATCAGGTCATCGACAGTCAGGACGTTTTCACGAACCAGTCGACGCGAGAAATCATCACGGCGGTTACGGCGCAGGCGGGTGGCTGGAAACAAGCGATTGGCGGGGGTAAAGCTCACGGCAGACTCCTGAGCCCGCGCTGGCGGGCGAGCGTGACAGTTATAAGCGGCCATTATGACCGTGGTATTACAGTTGTGTGCACCCCCGCGACACGTAGTCGCATTCCATTGTCCTTGTAGGAAATGTTCACGTCGAGACACATTTGGACACTTTCATGAATGTGCACGAAGGGTTAGGCTGCGCGTTCATTTCGCCAGCACCCAGACAATGCTCCAACAATTTCTGCATGACTTCGGCTACTTTGCCCTTTTTCTCGGCACGTTCTTCGAAGGCGAAACCATCCTGGTGCTCGCAGGCTTCCTCGCGTTCCGTGGATACATGGACATCAACATCGTGGTGGTCGTGGCGTTTTTCGGCAGTTATGCCGGCGACCAGCTGTGGTACTTCCTGGGACGCAAGCACGGCCGCAAGTTGCTGGCGCGCAAGCCTCGCTGGCAGATGATGGGCGACCGGGCACTGGAACACATTCGCAGGCACCCGGACATCTGGGTGCTGAGCTTCCGTTTTGTCTACGGTTTGCGCACGGTGATGCCGGTGGCGATCGGCCTGTCGGGTTATCCGCCGGGACGTTACTTGTTGCTGAACGGGATCGGCGCCGCGATCTGGGCGGCCGCACTGGCGGCTGCGGCCTATCACTTCGGCGCTGTGCTCGAAGGCATGCTGGGCAGCGTCAAGAAGTATGAGCTATGGGTACTCGGCGCCCTGCTGGTGCTGGGCTTTGCCTTGTGGCTGCGTCGCCGCTTCAAGAATGCGCGCCTGGCCAAGCAGGTCTATGCCGAAGAGCAGGCCTTGAAAGCCGAACAGGCCAAGGCCGCCGAGGTCAAGACGCCAAGCGAGTGAAACGGTTTCTGCAACAGTAGAGACCGATTCCGCTGAGTAGGCTGTAACTCAGCAGGCCGACCCAGCCCACCGCGCTGGCCGGCCACAGCCCGACCAGCGGTGCCAGCCACACCAGCGGCACGTTCGACGCCAGCCGCAGCAGCTCCAGCTTCAACGCCCACGGGCGATTCTCCAGGGCCACGCCCAACGTAAACAACCCCAGTGCCACGGCGCTCCAGCCGAGCACCAGCGCAGCGGTCGGCAGGTGCGGCTCGAAGTTCATCAAGTAACTGCCCAGCGCGATGTAGACGCAGAACTGCAACAGCACATAAATCTGCTGACGCCCGTCCAGCGGCACTTCGAATTTGCGGAACTGGCTCAAGTCCGGCTTGCTCATCGGGTATTTCGCCGCCACGTCCGCTGGCCGCCAACCGGTGCGCATGAACCAGATCCGCAGCTTGTCCCACGTGCTTTCAGCCCGTCGCGCGTCCTCCCACAGCTGTGCGTAGAACTGCACGTTCGCCCACAACGGATTCCAGCTCGCCAATGGCGTGGTCACGCCGAAAATCACCGGCTCGTTGTCGTCTTCTTCCTGGAACGAGCCAAACAGACGGTCCCAGATAATGAACACCCCGCCGTAGTTGCGATCCATGTAGAGAGCGTTCTGTGCATGGTGGGCCCGATGATTGGATGGCGTGACGAAGAACCACTCGAACCACCCGAGCTTGGGAATGTGCCGGGTGTGCACCCAGAATTGATACAGCAGGTTCAGCGCGGCGACGCTGACAAACACCAGCAGCGGCACGCCGAGTACCGCCATCGGCAGGTAGAAAATCCAGCTCAACAGGAAACCGGTACTGGTCTGGCGCAACGCCGTGGAGAGGTTGTAGTCCTCGCTCTGGTGATGCACCGAATGCGCGGCCCAGAGGATGTTGCGTTCGTGGCCCATGCGATGCAGCCAGTAGTAGCAGAAGTCGTAGAGAACGAAGGCGAACACCCAGACCCAGACGCTGTCGGCAGAGAGTTCGAACAGTGCCAGATGCTTGAGCGCAAAGGCATAGGTCACCAGCCCCACGCCCTTGGTCAACAGGCCCGTGGTGGTCGACAGCACGCCGGTGCTGATGCTGTTGATCGCGTCGGCCACCCGATAGTTGCTGACCCCGCGCCAACGGTCGGCCAGCAGCTCGACGGCAATCAGCACAAAGAAGAACGGCACCGCATACAGAATGAAGTCCATGACGCGCCCTGATCGGAATCTTGAGGACAGATGCTAGGTGTAGCCGCGAATTGAACCTATGGCAACGAGTGACAAATTAGTGGACATTTAACGCCATGAATCTGGAGAAAAGCCCATGAGCAAAAAAATTGCAGTGATCCTTTCCGGCTGTGGCGTCTACGACGGCGCCGAGATCCACGAAAGCGTGATTACCTTGCTGCGACTGGATCAGCGCGGCGCGCAGGTGCAGTGCTTCGCCCCCAACATCGCGCAGTTGCACGTGATCAACCACCTGACCGGCGAAGAAATGCCCGAGTCGCGCAATGTGCTGGTGGAGTCGGCGCGGATCGCCCGGGGCAACATCAAGGATATTCGCGAAGCTGACGTCGAAGAGTTCGATGCGCTGATCGTGCCGGGTGGTTTTGGCGCGGCGAAGAACCTGTCGAACTTCGCCATCGAAGGCGCTGGCTGCACCGTGCAACCCGATGTTCTCGCCCTGACCGAGGCGTTTGCCGAAGCGGGCAAACCGGTCGGGCTGATCTGCATCTCGCCGGCGCTGGCCGCGAAGATTTATGGACCGGGCGTGACCTGCACCATCGGCAATGACGCCGATACCGCCGCCGCGATGAACAAGATGGGCGCCACTCACAATGATTGCGCTGTGACTGACATCGTTGAAGACAAAGCACGCAAGTTGGTGAGCACCCCGGCGTACATGCTGGCGCAATCGATCAGCGAAGCAGCGTCCGGCATCAACAAACTGGTCGACCGCGTGCTCGAACTGACCCACGAAAACGACGCCTGACACGGATTACTGTAGGAGCTGGCTTGCCAGCGATGAGGCCGTAACATTCAGCGCATCATTTGCTGACTGTTCGATTGCTATCGCTGCGGCGATCCGACAAGCCAGCTCCTACAGGGGTTAACGCAGGGTTCAGGATTTGCGGGTCAGCCGCGTCAGGATCCGGTCCAGCGCATTGGCAAACGCCTGCTTCTCGCGCTCGCCAAACGGCGCCGGCCCGCCGCTCATCTGCCCCTGTTCACGCAAGTCGGTGAACAGGTTGCGCACCGCCAACCGATCACCCATGTTCTGCGCGTCGAACTCCTTGCCTCGCGGGTCCAGCGCCGCCACGCCTTTCTTCACCAAGCGGTCCGCCAGCGGCACATCGCTGCAGATCACCAGCTCACCAGGCACCGCGTGTTCCACCAGATAATCGTCCGCCGCATCCGGCCCGCTCGGCACCACGATCAACTTCACCAGCGCCAGCCCCGGCTTGATCTGCGGCTGCCCGGCCACCAGCACCACCTCGAACTGACGCTTGAGGGCGAACTTCACTACCAGATCCTTCGCCGCCCGGGGGCAAGCGTCGGCATCGATCCACACACGCATAGAGTTTTTCCCCTTTAAAAGCTTCGCGGGCAAGCCTCGCTCCTACAGGTTATACACGCCCACAAAAAACGCGCGAATCCTGTAGGAGCGAGGCTTGCCCGCGAATGTGAGCGCAGCGAATGCTTTTTAAGAAACCGGTACCCGCCGCTTCTCCGCCACCCAGCTACGTCCATACAGCACAATGATCGCAATGATCGCCACCGCCTGCGCACTCAACGAATACGCATCTGCGTGAATACCCAGCCAGTCGAAGTCAAAGAACGGCACCGGCCGCGTACCGAAGATCCCGGCTTCCTGCAACGCCTTCACGCCATGACCGGCAAACACCACCGACAACGCGCACAACAACCCGGCGTTGATACTGAAGAACAGCGA
>NZ_JAGYFX010000058.1:0-39043 GCF_019946615.1 Pseudomonas sp. BF-R-01 | reverse complement strand
GCGGTGGGTCAGTCGAGAAATAAGTTGACTGACCCACCGCAATCGCCAGCAAGCCGGCTCCTACAGGGGAATGCGTACGAACAAAGAAACAGGTCGGCTCGCAGGCCGCCTCGCTTTTGCTTCTGCTTGGCTTTTGATTTTGCTTTGGCTTTTGATCTGCCCCGTCGGGAGGCCGAGTGGAGGTTCTGCGCAGTGGGCACCGCGGCAAGGATGCCGCGGTAGCCGCCCCCGGCCATGGATGGCCGATGGCGGCGGGCCCACGGAGCAGGACCAGAGCGAGGGAACCCTGAGCCTAGGCGAAGGGCCGTACGTCAGGGGCAAAGCCTTTTGGTTCCTTTTTGGCGTTTGAAAAAGGGACTCGCCGTAAGGGCGAAACCATTAGCGGCCGTTACCGCAGGAATGGATATGTACACCTGAAAAAATTCGGAGCCTGACACAAAGCCATCGCCGGCAAGCCAGCTCCTACAGGTCCTGCGTACAGCCAGACAAACTCTAGGCGCAAAAAAGCCCGCTGACCTTCTCGGTCCAGCGGGCTTCTCTTTGCACGAAGACTTCAGTGAGCCACTGCCGCCTGCTCTTCCATCTTCTTGCGCAAACTCAGCGGACGCATATCGGTCCAGGTTTCTTCGATGTAAGCCAGGCATTCCTTTTTCAGGCCGCTCTTGCCCACGGTCCGCCAGCCCTCCGGCACGGCCTTGTAGTCGGGCCAGATCGAGTACTGCTCTTCGTGGTTGACCACGACCTGAAAGAGGATGTCCTCGCGGTCGAATACTGACGTCATGGTGTCTCTCCATCGCTGTAAGGGTGGGCTGCACTGCGTGCGCAGCCGTTATGTAGAAAGAACGTTGCGGGGCCCGGAAAATTTAGAGGCTGGCAGTGGCAGCAGCCATCGCCCGACCAAAAATCTCCGCCACCCGATCAATTTCCGCAGCAGTAATCACCAGCGGCGGCAGGAAGCGCACCACACCGCCATGCCGACCACCCAGCTCAAGAATCAACCCACGCTTGAGGCATTCACGCTGCACCAGCGGCGCCAGCCGCGCGAAGATCGGTGGATGACCTTGCACATCCGGCACGCCGGTCGGGTCAACCAGTTCGACGCCAAGCATCAAGCCACGACCGCGAATATCGCCCAGTTGCGGGAAGTCCCGCTGAAGAATGCGCAGGTGCTCGCTCAAGCGCTCGCCCATGGCCGCAGCGTGTTCGCAAACCTTGTGTTCAGCCAGATAACGCATCACCGCAGAGCCCGCCGCCATGGCCATTTGGTTACCACGGAAGGTCCCGGCATGCGCGCCCGGCAACCAGGTGTCGAGCCAGTCGCGATACACCACCACCGCCAGCGGCAAGCTGCCGCCGATGGCCTTGGACATCACCACCACGTCCGGAATGATCCCGGCGTGCTCGAAGGCAAACATCTTGCCGGTGCGGGCGAAACCGCTCTGGATTTCGTCGACGATCAACGCCACACCCGCCTTTTCGGTGATGCGACGCAGACCGCGCAACCAATCGAGATCAGCCGGGATCACCCCGCCCTCGCCCTGAACAGCCTCGACAATCACAGCGGCCGGCAATTGCACACCCGCCTCGGGATCGTTCAGCAGGTTTTCCAGGTAGTTCAGGTTGACCTGCACGCCTTGCACGCCGCCGAGGCCGAACGGGCAACGGTAATCGTAGGGATACGGCATGAACTGCACGCCACTGCTGAGCAATGCGCCCAACGGTTTTTTCGGCCCCAGGCTGCCCATCAGGCTCAGCGCGCCCTGGCTCATGCCGTGATAACCGCCCTGAAACGACAGCACAGTGCTGCGCCCGGTGGCGGTGCGCACCAATTTCAAAGCGGCTTCCACGGCGTCGGTGCCGGTCGGGCCGCAGAACTGGATTTTTGCTTCCGCAGCCAGAGCCGGCGGCAGCAGACCAAACAGGTCCTGGACGAATTGATCCTTGACCGGGGTGGTCAGGTCGAGGGTGTGCAGCGGCAGTTCATCGGTCAGCACTTGCTGGATCGCTTCGATCACCACCGGATGGTTATGCCCCAGGGCCAGCGTTCCGGCGCCGGCCAGGCAGTCGATGAAGCTGCGGCCTTCGACGTCTTCGACATAAATGCCCTTCGCGCGCTTGAGTGCCAGGGGAATGCGTCGCGGGTAGCTGCGGGCATTCGACTCCTGCTGGCTCTGACGCGCCAGCAATGGCGATTCGTTGAACTGATAAAGCGTTTCGGCCGGCGCCGGAGCGATCCGGGCCGACTGATCTTCCATAAGGCTGGTAGCGACTGACATCTCTCGACCCCTCAATAAGGTTTTCCTGTTCTGGAAACGCATCAGGGCGCCGAGGATTTAGACCCTTGCCCGGCTTTCTATGAAGGCGGGGTCAGGCCCTTGTGCATGGGGATGGCACGAAGCCCGGCTACGGTGAAGGTTTCAGCACAGGGCTGATAACCCAAATGCCGGTAAAAGGCTTCACTGGTCCGGGTGCTGTTGAGTCGTACCTGAGCCAGCCCGTTATCGATCAGCCAGCCTTCAAGGTCGCGCACCAACGCTTGCCCGACACCACGACGAAAGCATTCCGGCTGCACGTAACAGAACGCAAGCTTGCCGCTGATCGCCGCCATCGCGACGCCGACCGGTTTGTCCTGCAACAGGGCGATGTTCAGGTACAGCCGTTGGTCGGTCAGCCACGGTTGAATGTGTTCGACGGTTTTGTTGTGGGTCCAGGTGGCGACGGTTTGCGGGTCGTTGCGATGGTCGAGCGCGCAGCCGACGCGGATGGAACGCTCGACGATCCGGCTGATGATCCCGGCGTCGGCGGGGGTTGCCTTGCAGATGTGTAGAGGGGTTTCCATGGCGCTGTAACCTCAATCCATTGAGAAAAAGCTGCCGGGGACGATAGCGCTGGTGGCCGTCGGAACGCCAATGGCGAGACGTTACATTTGATGTGCAACACAGCAACCTGTAGGAGCCGGCTTGCCGGCGATGGCGTCCGTACAGTCAACAAATGTGTTGGCTGCTCCACCGCTATCGCCGGCAAGCCGGCTCCTACAAGGGGGATTGTGGTGCTGGTCAGATTTGTTGCAACGGCATCGTCAGCTCGACCCGCAAGCCATCCGGCCGGCTGTCGAAATGCAGCGTGCAGCCACAACGCTGAACAATCGCCTGGACAATCGCCAACCCCAGACCGCAGCCGGTGCTCTGTCCGTTGCGCCAGAAGCGTTGGGTCAGGTGTTGCAGGTCGTCTTCGGCAATGCCCGGCCCATGATCGCGCACGACGAACTGCACGCGGTTGCCGGTGGTTACCAGGCTCAGTTCTACCGCACCGTCGTTCGGGGTATGGCGCAGCGCGTTGTCCAGCAGGTTGCGCAACGCCGCGATCGACAGCACCGCCGGCATTTGCACCGGCGCATGGGAGAGCTTCGGCGGCAGCTTGAATTGGATCCGCTGACGATCACCGCTGGCGGCATCCTGAATCGCCAGTTTCGCCACTTGCTCGGCGCTGCATTGCACACCGTCGTCGAACGACAGACTGCCCTCGACCCGCGCCAGCAACAACAATTGCTCAAGCGTGCGGTGCAGGCGGTCGGCGCCCTCTTCGGCCCGGGCCAGGGACTGATCCCGTGCCGCGCCATCGGTCATGCGCGCCACTTGCAGGTGGGTTTTGATCGCCGTCAGCGGGCTGCGCAGTTCGTGGGCCGCGTCGCCGGTCAATCGGCGTTCGCGCTCGATGGTCTTGCCGATGCGCTGGAACAGCTGGTTCTGAGTGTCCAGCAACGGTTGCAACTCACTGGGCAGCGGCTGAATCTGCAAGGGTTCCAGCGAGTCGGCGCTGCGACGCATCAAGGCATCGCGCATGCGGTTCAACGGCGCCAGGCCCTGGCCGATCCCCAGCCACAGCAGGCAAAGGCAACCGAGCAACGCCACGCCCACCGGCACCGAAGCGGCCAGCAAGATCGACATGTTGAGCGCTTCACGTTCGATCTGCCGATCCGCCGTGGTGATGCGCAGATCGCCACGGGCCAGGGTGAAACTGCGCCACGGCGCGCCGTCGATCATCTGATCGTGGAAGCCCATTTTCTCGGCTTGCAGTGTTTGTTGTGGATCGGTGTGGCTGCGGGCGAGGATTTCGCCGCGCAGCGAGCTGACCTGACACGCCATCCCGCCCGGAATATTCAGTTGTTCCGCACTGAAATGGGTGCCCTCGCCCTTGGTCGGCAACGGCGGCAGTTGCTCCATCAGGCCCGCGACCATGCGCGCCGACGCCACCAGCCGCTGGTCGAGTGAAAACATCATCTGGTTGCGCAGGTCGCTGAGCATCCAGGCCGCTGCCAGGGCCCAGATCAGCGCAAATGCGGCGCCGAGCGTCAGGCTCAGGCGCAAACGCAGGCTCATCACTTTTTCACTTCCTCTCCATCATCGGCCGGCCCCAGGCGATAGCCCAGACCGCGCACGGTCTCGACAATGCCATTACCCAGTTTGCGCCGCAGGTGATGGATATGCACGTTGAGGGCGTTGCTTTCCAGTTCGTCGTTGAACCCATAGACGCTGTCTTTCAACTGCTCCGTGGACAGTACCCGGCCACGGTTGTGCAGCAAGGCTTGCAACAGTGACTGTTCGCGACGGGAAAGGTCCACCGGCTGACCGCCAAGCATGGTTTCGCGGCTGCTCGGGTCGTACGTCAAGCGGCCGTGTTCGATCAGGTTGACGCTGCGCCCCGCCACCCGTCGCAACAACGTGTGCAGGCGTGCGGCGAGTTCGCGCAGGTCGAACGGCTTGAGCAGGTAATCATCGGCCCCCGCTTGCAGGCCGTCGACGCGGTCGGTCACCGAATCCCGCGCGGTGAGGATCAGCACCGGAATCTCCAGGCCATGATGGCGCAACTGCTGCAATAGCTTGAGCCCGTCTTCATCCGGCAGACCGAGGTCGAGCACCATCACGTCGAACTCGGCGACCTTGAGCATGGCCCGGGCCTTCGAGGCAGTGTTGACGTGCTCCACCGTCAGGCCCTGGGCAGTGAGGCCGGCGACAATGCCGCTGGCGATCAGCTCATCGTCTTCGCAAACCAGTACGTGCATGGATAAGACCTTCGCAAAAATGGTCATTAAAAAGAGTATCGATTAACCCGGCATTATGCCGCTGCCGCTCATCATCATTGAGGGAAATCGCTGAATGACCTGCACCGCGAAAATTTCCCGTTCGGCCATCCACCAAAACGACCGGATCATTGAAACCTTTTGAACACAGACTTACAACTCTCAACAACAACAACAACAACAACAACAACAACAACAACAACAACAACAACAACAACAACAACAATACACATTCTTTAACGCCACAAGCATTGACCAACATACGAACACAGACAACACTTCGCACTATAACAACCTAAAGCAAACACTCTATTACAGAGCACAACCAACACCATCAAAATGAAACCCCACAACTAACACCTGCGATGCCACCTTATATTTCAGACATCACCAAAAAATTCAACCACAATTGTTACGCGCTTCAATCTTCACACTTATCACTACAGCACTACTTTTTATAACTTACCTTTATCGCGCTTCCGCGCCATTACAAACACTGATAAAAAGGATTTAAATCATGCCCGAACTAAAAAACTTCGTAGCCGTTGATTGGCGCTCAGGCAGAGATCGCTGCTATTTTTTCTTCAAAGATGACGATACCTATTCACGATACAACAACAGCGAAGGCAGTGTTGCTTCGAGCCACCCAACTGCGGTAACTCAAGATAACTGGGGAGAATTTCATCCGCACGCACAAGATTTGTGCTTCGGATTCTCCACAGACCGGATAGTAGGCACCAACAGGCTCGAATTAGACGCTGATATTCTCTGGTTATTTTACTACGATGAAAAAACACCGATGGTGTGCGAATACGATCAAGATGCAGATACTCCTTTCAGTTTCACGCCAGTCAGCGAGTCGATATGGAGCATGCTACTGCCCTACTTCGACGATATTATTGCAGGTACCTTCTGGCAGCGACCGTTCAGATCCTCTGGCCAAACCATCTTCAAGTTTATTTTAAAAAACGGAAAATACCTGGAGCTTGACTGGCACAGTAAAAAGCTCGTCCTCGGCGATATAAAATACACAACCTGGCCAAGACTCGGCCCTTATGTCGATGACATTATCACTGCTGTGCAGATCCATGCCTCCGTTACTGACAGCTATCTGTACATCTTTTTGAGCGACAATAAATACTTGAAATACAATATCGATAAAAACATTCTGGAAGGGGAAGCAAGAGACGTAGACGAGGGCTGGCCAGGACTGACTCATAACTGAATTCTTCACAGGTCATGGCAGAAGTGTGCGGCGGTTAATCATCGGTTAATCGCCGCCCGCCACTGTGCACCTCACCTGCACAGGGATAAGGCTTACCCATGCGTTCACTGCTTCTTTTTTTTGCTCTCTTGATCTCGGGTCTGGCCCAGGCAGGGACCAATCCGTTCGAAACCAAACCTGAATTCCTGCCAGTGGAAAAAGCGTTCGTCTTCACGTCCGAGCGCCTTGAGTCGGGTGAAACGCAACTCTATTGGCAGATCACCGACGGTTATTACCTTTATCAGAAACGCCTTAAGTTCGATGGGTTGCCCGCTGAGCTGCACCCTGTGTTACCTGAAGGCGAGTCTCACAGTGATGAATTCTTCGGTGAACAGCCGGTTTATCGCCAGGGCCTGGAGCTGAAGATCCCGGCGGGCGCGACCGGCCAGATCAAGGTCGGCTTCCAGGGCTGCGCCGATGCCGGATTGTGTTATCCGCCGCAAACCCAGGTCGTGGACCTGGGCGGCAGTGTTGTCGCTTCGGCGGCCAATGAAGCGCCGGATCAAGCCTTGGCCAGCAGCCTGCAACAACGGGCGTTGGGCTGGAGCTTGTTGGTGTTCTTCGGTTTGGGCCTGCTGCTGGCCTTCACCCCTTGCTCATTGCCGATGCTGCCGATTCTGGCCGGTATGATTGTCGGCAGTGGCGCGACACCTAAACGCGGATTTGCCTTGGCCACCAGCTATGTCGTGAGCATGGCGCTGGTGTACGCGGCGATGGGCGTTCTGGCGGCGCTGCTCGGTGCGAATTTGCAGGCACTGCTGCAAAACCCTTGGTTGCTGGGCAGTTTCGCCGCCGTGTTTGTGCTGCTGGCGTTGCCGATGTTCGGCTTCTTCGAGTTGCAACTGCCGGTCGCCGTGCGCGATCGGCTGGAAAACGTCTCGCGCAATCAGCGCGGTGGCAGCCTGATCGGCGCGGGTGTGCTGGGCGCGCTGTCCGGTCTGCTGGTCGGTCCGTGCATGACCGCCCCGCTGGCCGGCGCACTGCTCTATATCGCGCAAAGCGGCAATGCGCTGCACGGCGGGTTGATTCTGTTTGCCATGGGCATCGGCATCGGTGTGCCGCTGTTGTTGCTGGTGACCGTCGGCAACCGCTTCCTGCCCAAACCCGGGGCCTGGATGAACCTGCTCAAAGGCGTGTTCGGCTTCCTGTTCCTCGCCACCGCGTTGTTGATGTTGCGCCCGGTACTGGATGAATCGCTGTGGATCGGTCTGTGCGGTGCGTTGTTGCTGATTGCCGCCTACAGCGCCTGGAAGCAGTCGCAAGGTTTCGGGCGGGTCGCGCATCTGTTCGGTGCCAGCTCATTGCTGCTCGGCCTGTGGGGCAGTCTGTTGATGATCGGTGCGGCGGGCGGCGGTGATGACCTGTTGAAACCGCTGCAGGTCTATAGCGCTGCCAATGCGGGCAATGTCGCCCGCCCGGTCGGCCACGAGGCTTTCACCACAATCAAGGACCCGGCCGCTCTGCAACGGGAGCTCGATGCCGCACAAGCTCAGGGCCAATGGGTGCTGCTGGACTACTACGCCGACTGGTGTGTGTCGTGCAAGGTCATGGAAAAACAGGTGTTCGGCCAACCCCGCGTGCTCGACGCCTTGAGCGATGTGCGCTTGCTACGGCTGGATGTGACCGCCGACAATGCCGCCAGCCGCGAACTGCTTGGCCGTTATAAAGTGCCGGGGCCACCGAGTTTTCTGTGGATCGGCGCCGATGGCATCGAGCGTCGCAGCCAGCGCATCACCGGCGAGGTCGATGCCGACACCTTCCTGCAACGCTGGACCACCACCCGAGACGCCCGTTAATGCTGACTTTTACCCTCGGCACGTTTGCCATCGCGCTTAACCACCTGCTGCTGATCAGCGCCCTGGCGCTGGCGACGTTTGTCGGCTGGCGGGCGGCCAAGCGTGGCGGTGAAAATCCCGAGTCGGTGCTGTTCAGCCTGTTCCTGCTGGGCATGCTGGCGGCCCGAATCAGTTTCGTCGCGCTGTACTGGAAGCACTATCGCGACGATCCGTGGCAAGTCATCGACCTGCGCGACGGTGGTTTTCTCGCCTGGCCGGGTGTGATCGCGCTGCTGCTGGCCGCGGTGTATCGAGGCTGGCGTCAACCGGGTTTACGTCGCCCACTGGGCTTTGGCGTGGCCAGTGGCCTGGCTTTCTGGCTGCTCGCGACATTCTCCCTGAGTATTTACGAACAAGGCACGCGCCTGCCAGACATCACCCTGCGCAATGCCGCCGGTGAAACGGTGCAACTGGCGGATTACAAGGGCGGGCCGCTGGTGATCAATCTTTGGGCCACCTGGTGCCCGCCGTGTCGCCGGGAAATGCCGGTGCTGGAAAACGCTCAGCAACACCGCCCGGACCTGACCTTCCTGTTCGTCAATCAGGCAGAAAGCATGCAAAGCGTCAGCACCTTTCTGGAAACCCAGGGCCTGAGCCTGTCCAACGTACTGTTCGACGGCAGCGGTCGATTGGGTCAGGCCGTCGGTTCGATGGCATTGCCGACTACGCTGTTCTATAGCCCTGACGGTCGCCTGCTGGGCAGTCATCTGGGTGAACTGTCGGACGCCAGCCTGGCCCGCGCCCTGGAAAACTTTGACACCCCGAATCCGGGCACACCGTCCACTTCTTCAAGGAAACTGCCATGCCCCGCCTCCGCCACCTGCTGACGCTGACCCTGGGCGCCGCCCTGCTGCACCTGCCGTCGGTACAGGCTGCCGAAGAATTGCCCGAAGCGATCAAGAAGATCGAAGCCAAGGGCGCGAAAATCGTCGGCCAGTTCGACGCACCCGATGGCTTGCGCGGTTATGCCGCGCAGTACCAGAACCGTGGCATGGCGCTGTACCTGACGCCGGATGGCAAACATGTGTTGCTGGGCAATTTGTACGACGCCGACGGCAAAGACCTGAGCAGCGCGCCATTGCAGAAACTGGTGTACGCGCCGATGGCCAAGGAAATCTGGGGCAAGATGGAAGCGAGCAACTGGATCGGTGACGGCAACAAGGATGCGCCGCGCGTGGTGTACCTGTTCAGCGATCCGAACTGCCCTTACTGCAACGTGTTCTGGGAACAGGCGCGGCCGTGGGTGAAGGCCGGCAAGGTGCAGTTGCGGCACATCATGGTCGGGATCATTCGTGAAGACAGCCCAGGCAAATCCGCGGCATTGCTGGCCGCCAAGGATCCGCAAAAAGCCCTGCAAGACCACGAAGGGGCTGGCAAGGCCAGTACGCTGAAGGCGCTGAAAGAAGTACCGCCGGCGATTCAGGCGAAACTGGCGGCGAACATGCAGTTGATGGAAGACCTGGAATTGCAGGCCACTCCGGCGATTTTCTACATGGACGACAAGGGCGAGCTGCAACAGCAGCAAGGCGCGCCGTCGCCGGACAAGCTGGTAAAGATTCTCGGGCCGAAGTGAATTCACCGGCCTCTTCGCGGGCAAGCCTCGCTCCTACAGAAGTTGTGTCGGTCGCGATTATTGTGAACGACACAACTTCTGTAGGAGCGAGGCTTGCCCGCGAAGGCGTCAGCAAGATCGACTAATTTTTCCGGGCTAGAAACTCCAGCAACACCTCAGTCACAAACCGCGGATTCTCCAGATTGGAGATATGCCCCGCCTCCGGCACCAGCACATACGGGCAACCGATCAACTCGGCCATTTCAATGGTTTCCGACGGTGGTCGCGGCTTGTCCTGATCACCACACACCACCAGCGTGGCCTCAGCCTCCAGCTCGCCCAGTCGCGGCAACACATCATCGCGCCCAAATGTGATCCGCCCCATTGGCACGATACTTTCGCGCAGACGCTCTGGCGGCAGCGCAGCCAGTTTTGCGCGGAAATCCTGATACAGCGCCGACTGCGGGTCGATGCCCGGACGGAAGAAAATCGGCACGACGATGTCGAGCAGTTGCGGTGCAATCACGCCGCTGTCTTCGATCTGTTTGAACAGCGAGAAATAGTATTGGCGAGTGGGTTCAGGTTCGACACCGACGTAGGTGTCCATCAGCACCAGGCCGTTGATCCGCTGAGGAACCGACAGCGCCAGGCGCACGCCCCACATGCCACCGACGGAAAGACCGACCAGCGTGACACGGTCGATGTGCAGATGATCGAGCAAGGCCAGCGCCTGACGTGCAATGTCATCCAGCGATTGCGTGCCTTCGGGTAGCGAGCCTGACTCACCGTGGCCCCACAGGTCCAGGGCGATGACCCGGTATTGCTCCGACAGGGCGGCGATCTGCGGCGCCCACATGGTTTGGTCCCAGAGGTAGCTGCCGGCGAGTAGTACGGCAGGGCCGGTGCCTTGATCGATGTAGTGAAGGGGTTGTCCGTCAATCGTAACGAAGGGCATTGACTGTTTCCTTTGTGAAAACCGGAGCAGGGAGACTGTGCTGCTGTGGTTCCACAGTCAACCTTGTGGTGCTTTAAAAGGCCCCATCGCCAGCAGCCTGGCTCCCACATTTTGTTCTGCGAACACAGTTCAAATGTGGGAGCCAGCCTGCTGGCGAAAAGGCCCTTACAGACGCTAGAGAATTACAGACCCTCCAACTCCGCCATCAAGTCATTCAACCGATCAACCTTGTCCTCGGTGATGTCACTCGCCGCCAACCCGTCGATGTACTCAGCCAATTCCTCCACCGTGCTGCACTCGAACATCGCCCGCAGCGGCACATCCCGTTGCAGGGCTTTCTGCACCCGCGACGCAATCTGCGTCGCCAGCAGCGAATGCCCGCCCAACTCGAAGAAGTTGTCGCGCACACCGACCTTTTCGACCTTCAACACCTCGGCCCAGATATCCGCCAACGTCTGCTCCAGTTCATTGCGCGGCGCCTGATAATCCTGGCTCTGCAACTGACCGATCTCCAGCGCCGGCAGCGCCTTGCGGTCCAGTTTGCCGTTGGCATTGAGCGGCATCCGCTCCAGCCACAACCAGTGCAGCGGCACCATGTATTCCGGCAGCTCGGCGCGCAGGCGCTGCTTGATGCGCTCCAGGCGCTCAGTCGGATTAAGTGAAGAATCAGTCGCAACCAAATAGCCGACCAGATGCTTGCCGCTCACGCCTTCCTGCACACCAACCGCCGCTTCGCGCACTTCCGGTTGCTCATGCAGACGCGCTTCGATTTCACCCAGTTCGATGCGGTAGCCGCGAATCTTCACCTGATGGTCGATGCGCCCAACGTACTCCAGCACGCCGTCACTGCGACGACGGGCGAGGTCGCCGGTGCGGTACAAACGATCGCCCGGTGCGCCAAACGGGTTCGGCACAAACACCTGCGCCGTACGCAGCGGATCGCTGACATAGCCGCGCCCGACACCGGTGCCGGCCACGCACAGTTCGCCCACCGCACCCAACGGCACCAGGTCCAGCGCGCCATCGAGCAGGTACAAACGGTTGTTGTCGGTCGGCGTGCCAATCGGCAAGTAACTGCCGCGAGTCGACGCCATGTCGACACGGAAGAACGCCACGTCGTCCGAACATTCCGCCGGACCGTAAGCATTCACCAGCCCGATGTCCGGGTAGCGCAGCAACCATTGGTGCGCGAGTTCCGGCGGCATCGCTTCACCGGTCGGCAGCATCCAGCGCAGGCCGTCGAGGCTCATGCGTTCCTGGGCGAGCATGCCCTGAATCAGCGACGGCACGCTTTCCAGCACGGTGATGCCCTGGGCCGATACATGCGCCAACAAGCCCTGCGGATCGTGGGCAATGGTGTTCGGCACGATGTCCACCCGCGCGCCGAACAACGGTGCGGCAAGGAACTGCCAGACCGATATGTCGAAGCTTTGCGAAGCGGTCTGCGCGATCACATCGGCAGCGCTGAGGTTCAGGTACGGCAGCTTGCTCAATTGGTTGTTGAGCATGCCGCGTTGTTCGACCATCACACCTTTGGGCAGGCCGGTCGAACCCGAGGTGTAGATCACGTAGGCAAGGTTGTCCGGGCCGCTGTAGATGCCCGGATTCGCCACCGAAACTTGGCTCGCCTGCACCTCTTCCCACACCAGCAACCGTGGCCGATTGGCGCAACCGAATTCCTCCAGCAACGCCACCGCCTGTTCGCGACAGGCCTGGGTGCAGACCAGCAACGGCGTGCGGCTCAGGTCGATGATCCGGCTCAGGCGGTGACTTGGCAGCCCCGGATCCAGCGGCAGATAACCCGCGCCGGCCTTGAAGCTGCCGATGATCATCCCGAGCAGATCGAGGTTACGTTCGGCCAGCAACGCCACCGGCTGATCCAGCCCGACACCGGCCGCGATCAACGCATGGCCAAGACGGTTGCTGCGCTGGTTCAGTTCGGCGTAGCTGTGTTGCTGATCGAGGCAACTGGCGGCGATCCGTTGCGGATGCTGCGCAACCTGCGCTTCAAACAACGCAACGTAGCTCTGCTCCAACGGGTAATCGTGTTCGCTCTGGTTGCAGCCGTGGATCAGGAAATCCTGTTCCTCGGCACCCAGCAGCGGCAAGTCCGCCATGTCGCCATGGAAACCTTCGACCAGTGCCAGCAACAGGCGCTTGAACTCACCGAGCATCCGTTCAACGGTCGACTCATCGAAATAACGCTGGTCGTAAGACAGGTGCAAGCCCAGGTCATCGCCCGGATAGCACACCGCCGTCAGCGGGAAGTTAGTGTGGGTGCGGCCCGAATCCGAAGTCGCGTTGAGGCTCTGCGCACGGTCCAGCACCGAGACTTCCACCGGCGCGTTTTCAAACACGAACAGGCTGTCGAACAGCGGTTGGCCCTTCGGCAATTCGCTGTTTTCCTGGATGCTCACCAGCGGCAGGTATTCGTACTCGCGCAGTTGCATGTTGCTGTCGAGCAAGCCGCTCAGCCACTGGCGAACGCTGCAACGCTGGTCGTCTTCCGGCATCTTCACCCGCAGCGCGATGCTGTTGATGAACAGCCCGACGGTGCGCTGCATCTCCGGCATTTCCACCGGGCGCCCGGCCACCGTGACGCCGAACAGCACGTCGCGATCACCGCTCAAGCGCCGCAACACCAAGGCCCACGCCGCTTGCGCGAAGGTGTTGATGGTCAACTGATGGGCCTGCGCCAGTTCACGCAGTTGCGCACCGTCGCGAGCATCGAGTCGGGTGTAGCGGTCGCCGACGATCATGCCGCCGCTGTCGCCGGCATGTTCACGCAGGAACGGCCGGTCGCTCGGGATCGGCGTGGTCCGTTCGAAGCCTTGCAGGTTGGTTTTCCACCACTGCCGCGCCTCGGCCAGGCTCTGGCGTTGCAGCCAGCCGATGTAGTCGCGGTAGCGCGGCGGCACAGCCAGTTGAGCTTCGCGACCTTCACCCAACGCGGTGTAGATTTCGAAGAAATCGTTCATCAGCAACGAGCGGCACCAGGCATCGATGAGGATGTGGTGGTTGCTCATCATGAACCAGTAGCGCGCTTCGCCAACCTTGATCAAACGCAGGTGGAACGGTGCCTGATTCAGCAGATCGAACCCGGCTTCACGCTCGCTTTTCAGCAACGCCTGCAACTTGGGCTCTTGCTCGTCCTCGGCGATTGCCGTCCAGTCGAGGGACTCGATCGGCGTGCTGCCCGGCTTGTGGATAACCTGCAGCATGTCCTCGCCAACATTCCAGCAGAACGATGCACGCAAGGCTTCGTGACGGGCGATCACCGCTTGCCAGGCCTCGGCAAAACGTTGCGGATCGAGCGCGCTGTTGATGCGGTAGCGGTCCTGCATGTAATAGAGGCCGGTGCCCGGTTCGAGCAAGGTGTGCAGCAGCATGCCTTCCTGCATCGGGGTTAGCGGGTAGACGTCTTCGATGGCGGCGGCCGGAATCGGCAGTGCGTCGAGTTGCGGCTGGGTCAGCTTCGCCAACGGGAAGTCCGACGGCGTCAGGCCGCCCGCCTCGTCACGCAGGCAATGCACGATCAGGCTCTGCAATTCGCCGAGGTAGGCGTCCGCCAGTTCGCTGATGGTTTGCGGATCGTGGCGCTCGGCGCTGAAGGTCCAGCGCAGCACCAATTCACCGCCGTAGACCTGACTGTCAACGCTCAACTCGTTAGGCAGCGGCGCTTTCGGATCGTGGGCGGCACCGACCGGTTCATCCAGTGGACGGAACAACGCGTCCGCGCCAAAGCTCTGGTCGAACTGGCCGAGGTAGTTGAAGGTGATCGGCGCCACCGGCAACGCGGCCATGGCTTCGCGGCACAGGTCGTCGGCGAGGTAACGCAACACGCCATAGCCCAGACCCTTGTGCGGCACGCCGCGCAGTTGTTCCTTGATCGCCTTGATCGAAGCGCCCTGGCCGGCGGCTTCTTCGATGTTCTGCGGGGTCAGGCGCAGCGGGTAGGCGCTGGTGAACCAGCCGACGGTGCGGGTCAGGTCGATCTCGTCGAACAGTGCCTCGCGACCGTGGCCTTCAAGTTGGATCAGCGCTGATTCATTCCCGCTCCAGCGGCACAGCACGCGGGCCAATGCCGTCAGCAACAGGTCGTTGACCTGGGTGCGATAGGCGCTCGGTGCCTGTTGCAGCAACTGGCGAGTGAACTCGCTGTCGAGGCGTACGCTGACGGTTTGCGCATGACGATTCTGCCGGCCGCCCTCAGGGCGATCACACGGCAATTCGACGCTCGGCCCGGCCAGGTGCGACTGCCACCAGCTCAGTTCTTCACGCAGGGATTCGCTGCCGGCATACGCCTGCAAGCGGGCCGCCCAGTCCTTGAAGGCGCTGGTTTTCGCCGGCAGTTTCACCGACTGCCCAGCCGCCAGTTGGCGATATACCGTTTGCAGATCGTCCAGTAATACACGCCAGGAAACGCCGTCCACCACCAAGTGATGGATCGCGAAGAACAGCCGTTGCTGGCCCTCGGGACCATCGACCAGCAGCACCCGCATCAACGGCCCTTGTTCGAGGTCGAGGCTGCGCTGGGCATCGGCAAACAATGCCGCGCATTTATCCATCGCCGCCACATGCACTTGCCACAACACGGGGGCGCCTCCCACCTTCTGGTGCGCCGCCGTCCATGCGCCGCCGGCCTCGGTGAAGCGCAGGCGCAAGGCGTCGTGCTGCTCGATCACCGCCAGCAGCGCTTGCTCCAGGCGATGAGGTTCCAGCGCAACGGTCGGTTCCAGCAACAACGCCTGGTTCCAGTGCTGACGCTCGGGCATGTCGGTGTCGAAGAACCAGTGCTGGATCGGGGTCAGACGCGATTCGCCGGTGAGCAAACCCTGCTCGGCCGTAACCTGCTCGGTGCGGCTGGCCACGGCGGCGAGTGTTTGAACTGTCTGGTGCTGGAACAGGTCACGCGGGCTGAAGTGAATGCCCTGCTGCCGCGCGCGGCTGACCACCTGGATCGACAGGATCGAGTCGCCACCCAGTTCGAAGAAGTTATCGTTGAGGCCGACTTGCGCGACGTTCAGCACTTCGCACCAGATCTGCGCCAATGTCAGTTCCAGCTCGTTGCTTGGCGCCACATAGTCCTGACGATTCAATTCCGGGTCCGGCGCCGGCAATGCACGACGGTCGAGTTTGCCGTTGGCAGTCAGCGGCATGCTCGCCAGCAGGATCAGGTGCGTCGGCACCATGTATTCCGGCAGTTGCGATTTCAGGTGAGCCTTGAGGGCTTCACGCAATTGGGCTTGTTGTGTTTCGTCCTGCTCAGCCACGTCGGTGACCAGATAGCCGACCAGTTGTTTGCCGCTCGGGGCGTCCAGCGCCAGCACCACGGCTTCACGGATCGAATCATGGTCCAGCAGACGGGTTTCGATCTCGCCCAGTTCGATGCGGAAACCGCGGATTTTCACTTGATGGTCGATGCGGCCGAGGTATTCCACCAGGCCGTCGGCGCGCTGCCGCACCAGGTCGCCGGTGCGATAAATCCGCCCGCCATCGGCCACGAACGGGTTGGCCACGAAGCGTTCCGCCGTGATGCCCGGACGGTCGTGATAACCCTGGGCCAGACCGGCACCGCCAACGTACAACTCACCAGTCGCGCCTTGCGGCACCAGTGCCAGATCGGCATCGAGAATGTAGGCCAAGCGAGCACCGATCACGCTGCCGATCGGCACACTGCCCAACCCTTCTTCAAGCTGCTGCGGTGCAAGACTGGCCAACGGCATGACCACCGTTTCGGTCGGGCCGTAGGCGTTGAAGAACAGGCTCGGTTTGAACGCTGCGCGAATGCGCTGCAAGTGCTCGCCGGTCAGGGCTTCACCGCCGGTGATGCACATGCGCACCGGCAAGGTTTCGCCCTGAGTCGCCAGCCACTGCGCCAATTGGCTGCCATAGCTTGGGGTGAAGCCGAGGATGTTGATGTTGTGGCGACGGATCAATCCGCAGATTTCTTCTGCGTCCCACTGACCTTGAGCGCGCAAGACCACTTGCGCACCGCTCAACAACGGCACCAGCAGACGCTCGGTCGCGGCGTCGAAGTTGATCGAATAGAAGTGCAGTTCGCAGTCGTCCGCACGCATGCCGAAACGCTCGATCACCGCGCGGCAGTGCATGGCGATTTCACCGTGGGACACCACCACGCCTTTCGGTTTGCCGGTGGAACCGGAGGTGTAAATCAGGTACGCCTGATGCTGCGGCAGGCTGATGAACGGCAGCTCGGTGGCCGGGTAGTTGACCAATTCGGCAGCGTCATCTTCAAGGCACCAGCGACTGACGGTTGTCGGCAGATCACCCAGGGCTTGGAACATCGCCGCATCGCTGAGCAGCAAACCGATGCCGCTGTCCTCGATCATGTAATGCAGGCGATCGAGCGGGTATTCCGGATCGAGCGGCACATAAGCGCCTCCAGCCTTGAGGATCGCCAGCAGGCCGATGACCATTTCCAGCGACCGCTCAAGTGCCAGACCGACGCGAACCTGCGGCCCGACACCCCGTTCACGCAGCATCCAGGCCAGGCGATTGGCGCGGCTATCGAGTTCGGCGTAGCTCAGGGTTTGCCCGGCGAACGTCAGCGCCGGCGCATCCTTGCGCACCAGCGCCTGTTCACTGAACAGGTGATGAATGCACTGATCCAGTCGATGTTCACCCGGTTCGATGCCCAGGCTGTCGAGCAGCTTTTGCTGTTCCGTGGTTTCGAGCAACGGCAGTTCACTGAGGCGCTGTTGCGGATCGGCCAGCAACGCTTCCAGCAGATTGCGCCAGTGCCCGGCCATGCGCGCAATGCGCGGTTCATCGAACAGATCGGTGCTGTAAGTCAGGCAGCAACCCAACCGATGATCGAGGTCGGTCACTTCCAGGTTGAGGTCGAATTTGGTTGCTCGCGCATCGTTCGCCAGATACTCGACCGTCATGCCGGCCAGCGTGCGGCTCTGCTGGAATTCCCAGCGCTGCACGTTGCACATCACCTGGAACAGCGGGTTGTACGCAGCGCTGCGCGGAGGCTGCAACGCTTCAACCAAATGATCGAACGGCAGGTCCTGATGGGACTGGCCTTCGATTACGGTGTGGCGCACTTGCTCGAACAGTTCGCCAACGGACATCTGCCCATCGAGCTGGCAACGCAGCACTTGGGTGTTGAGGAACGCACCGATCAGCCCTTCGCTTTCCGGGCGAATGCGGTTGGCCACCGGCGCGCCGATGCGCAGGTCGGTCTGGCCGCTGTAGCGGTAAAGCAGCACGGCCAGCGCGGCGGTCATGGTCATGAACAGGGTCAGGCCGTTTTGCGCGTTGAAGGCGCGGACCCGAGCCGCGAGATCATCGCTCAGGTCGAAACGGAACAGCTCGCCCTGATGGCTTTGCACCGCAGGACGCGGACGGTCGGCGGGCAACTCCAGCAATGGATGTTCGCGCCCCAGTTGCGCGGTCCAGTAGTCGAGCTGGCGCTGACGTTCGCCGGACTCCAGCCACTGACGCTGCCAGACGCTGTAATCGAGGTATTGCACCGGCAGCGGCGCCAGTGGCGATTCGCGGTCATCGACGAACGCCTCGTAAAGCGCACTGAGTTCCCGGGCGAAAATGTCCATCGCCCAGCCTTCGGTGACGATGTGGTGCAGGGTCAGCACCAGGTAATGTTCCTGCTCGGCGGTCTTGACCAGGCAGGCGCGCAGCAGCGGCCCGGTTTCCAGATCGAAGGGTTGATGCGCTTCGCTGTCGGCCAATGCCTGCACCCGCTGTTCGCGCAAGTCGGCGTCCAGCGCGGAAAAATCCTTCCAGTCCATGCGCATCCCGGTTTCCGGGTGCACGCGCTGTTGCGCCACGCCGTCGATGCTCGGGAACGTGGTGCGCAAGGTTTCGTGACGCATGATCAGCGCTTGCAACGCCGTCTCGAAGCGCCCGATGTCCAGCACCCCGCGCAACCGCGCCATGCCGCCGACGTTGTAGGCCGGGCTGTCCGGCTCCATCTGCCAGAGGAACCACATGCGCTGCTGGGAATAGGACAGCGGCACCGGTTGGCTGCGGTCGACCTTTTCAATCGGCGGTTGTTTGTTGGTGTTGCCGCTGGCCTGAATCTGTTGAACCTGCCGGGAGAATGCCCCCAGCTCACTGTTTTCGAACAACGCGCGCAGCGGCAATTCGACGTCGCAGGCCTGACGGGTGCGGGAGATGATTTGCGTGGCCAGCAGCGAATGGCCGCCGAGGGCGAAGAAGTCGTCGCGCAGACCGATCTGCTTCAAGCCCAGCACTTCGCGCCAGATCGCGGCGATCTGCTGCTCAAGTTCAGTCACCGGCTCGACGTGTTCGCGCACCTGCCATTGCGGTTCCGGCAAGGCACGGCGGTCGAGTTTGCCGCTTGGGCTGAGGGGCATTTCGTCAAGGCGCATCAGCTGCGCCGGGACCATGTACTCCGGCAGCTCGGCCGCCAGCGCGGCTTTCAGGCGAGCGGTTTGAGCGTCTTCGGATTCACCGGTTTCGCTGGCCGTGTAGTAACCGATCAACTGCCCGCCAGCGGCGGTTTCGCGCACCAGCACCACGGCTTGCGCGACACCGTCTTGCGCCAGCAGACGCGCTTCGATTTCTTCCGGTTCGACGCGAAAGCCCCGCAGTTTGACCTGCTGATCGAGACGGCCGAGGTATTCGATCACGCCATCGGTGGTCCAACGGGCGCGGTCGCCGGTGCGATACAGACGTGCACCCTGCTCGCCCAACGGGTCGACGACAAATCGTTCAGCCGTCAGCCCCGGACGCCCCAGATACCCCCGGGCCAGACCGATGCCGCTGATGCACAACTCACCGGGCACACCAGCCGGCACCGGGTAGAGCTCGCTGTCGAGCACGCGGCAAATCACGTTGCCCAACGGACGGCCAATCGGCGAGCGCTCGCCATCGGCCGTGCTGCAATGCCAATGAGTGACGTTGATCGCGGTTTCAGTCGGGCCATAACGGTTGTGCAGTTGCACGGCCGGCAGTTGCGCCAGCACGCGGTTGCGCAGTTCCGCCGGCAAGGCTTCGCCGCCCGAGAACACACGGCGCAGGCTGGTGCATTCGGCGGTGAGCGGCTCGTCGATAAACAACGAAAGCAGCGGCGGCACAAAGTGCAGCGTGGTCACCCCGTATTGCTGAACCAGTTGGGCAATGCGGTGCGGATCGCGGTGTTCGCCGGGCCCGGCAATCAGCAAACGCGCCCCGGTGATCAGCGGCCAGAAGCATTCCCACACCGACACGTCAAAACTGATCGGCGCCTTTTGCATCAGCACGTCGGTGTCGTTCAGGCGATAGGTGTTCTGCATCCATTGCAGGCGTTCGGCGAGCGCTGCGTGAGTGTTGCCGACGCCCTTCGGCTGGCCGGTGGAGCCAGAGGTGTAAATCACGTAAGCGAGGTTGTCGCCGTGCAGATGCAGGCCCGGCGCCTGGCTCGGCCAGTTCTCCAGGTGCAGTGCATCCATAGCGATCACGCTGACACCATCGGTGGCCGGCAGCCGGTCGAGCAATTCGGTTTGGGTCAGGAGCAATTCGACGCCGCTGTCGCCGAGCATGTACGCCAGGCGCTCGGTCGGGTAATCCGGGTCCAGCGGCACGTAGGCACCACCGGCCTTGATGATCGCCAACAGGCCGATCAACAGTTGCGGCGAACGCTCGGCGGCGATGGCCACGCAAACGTCCGGGCCGACGCCTTTGTCGCGCAGGTAATGCGCGAGGCGGTTGGCCTTGGCGTGCAGTTCGGCGAAGTCCAGGCTGCCGCCGTCCCACAGCAGCGCGGTGCGCTCCGGGTTCAGGCGTGCCTGTTCGTTCAGCAGTTCCGGCAGCCATTGGCTGGCCGGTGTGCACGGTGCGACGCTCCACGAGGTTTGCTGATCGTGCTCGCTCGCGGTCAACAGTTGCAGGTCGCCGACGGTGGTGACCGGCTGCTCGCAAATGGCTCGCAGCAGGTTGCTGAAATGCTCGGCCAGACGCTCGATGGTAGTGGCGTCAAACAGCTCGCTGGCATAGTCGAACGACAGGCTCAGGCGACCGTTACGGTCTTCCTCGCTGTGCAATTGCAAATCGAACTTGGCTTCGCGGCTGTGCCACGGCAGTTCTTCGGCGAGCAACCCGGGCAAGCGACGCAGTGCGCTCAGGTCCCGTTGTTGATGGTTGAACATGACCTGGAACAAGCCTTGTTCGCGGGCCTGCGGGAACGCTTCCAGCAGTTGTTCGAACGGCAGGTCCTGATGCGCCTGGGCGCCCAAGGCCGCCTGGCGGGTTTGCGCCAACAGTTCAACAAATGGCAACCGCGAATCTACCTCGGCACGCAGTACCTGGGTGTTGATGAAGAAGCCGATCAGGCCCTGGGTTTCCAGGCGCGGACGGTTGGCGTTTGGCACGCCGATGCGGATGTCGGTTTGGCCACTGTAGCGATGCAACAGGCTCTGGAACGCAGCGAGCAACAGCATGAATGAGGTGGAATCGTGGGCCTGGGCAGTCTGGCGAATCGCTTCGCTGAGGGGCGCAGCCAAACGCACGGTGTGGCGCGCGGCGCTGTGACGGTGTTGCACCGAACGCAGGTGATCGGTGGCCAGGTTCAGGGTCGGATGCTCCTCGCCCAACTGCGTTTTCCAGTAGGCCAGTTGCCGCTCGCCCTCACCTTGCGCCAGCCATTGACGCTGCCAGCTGCCGTAGTCGGCGTACTGGGTCGGCAATGGCGCGAGCGATGCCGTTTGCCCTTGGGACGCAGCGGCATACAGGCGCGAAAACTCGTCGATCAGCACGTTCAGCGACCAACCATCAGCGATGATGTGGTGCAGCGTCACCAGCAACTGGTGATCCTCGTCATCGAGGCGCACCAGCGTCACCCACAGCAGCGGACCTTTCTCCAGATCGAACTGAGTGCGCGCTTCATCCTCGCGGATTTGCTGCGCGCGGGCTTCACGCTCGGCGACGGGCAAATCGCTGATGTCGATCCGTTGCAGGTTGAATTCGCCAGCGGCAATGACCTGTTGCAGCGCCACGCCGTCACGTTCGAAGAAGCGCGTGCGCAGGGATTCGTGGCGTTCGATCAGGTGCTGGAAACTGGCGCGCAGGGCGTCTTCATCCAGTTCGCCGCGCAAACGCAAGGCGCCGGGAATGTTGTAGGCGCTGCTTTGCGGGTCGAGCTGCCAGGTAATCCACAAACGGTTTTGCGCGAGGGATTGCGGCATCGCTTCGCTGCGCGACAGCGTGCTGATCGCGCCTTGGGCCAGGCCGCCATCCTGTTGTTGCTGCGCGACCACGGCGGTAAATGCACCGAGGGTCGGCGCTTCGAACAGCAGGCGCAGGTTCAGCTCCAGTCCCAGCTCTTCGCGCAGGCGCGCAACCACTTGCGTGGCGGCAATGGAGTTGCCACCGAGCAGGAAGAAGTGGTCATCGACGCTGATCTGTTTCACCTGCAACTGCTCGGCCCAGATCTGGCCGATCAGGCTTTGCAGCTCGGAACCCAACTCGGTTTTGGCCTGGTTTTCAGGGGTCGCCGATGGGAACAGTGCGTAGCTGTCGAGGCTGCCATCCGCCAGCCGATTACGGCACGCCGAACGTTGCAGCTTGCCGCTGGACGTCTTGGGCAACGCGCCCGGATTGAGCAACACCACCACACTCGGTGCTTCCTGATACGCCTCGGCCACCGCCTGGCGGATGGCTTTGATCAGTGCCTCGGGCGGCAGGATTTTCTGCACGCTGCGACTGATTTCCGCGGCGATGCCGATGCCTTCCTGACCGTCGATGTTCACGGCGAACGCGGCGACGCGACCTTTGCGCACCACTTCCACTTCACGCTCGATGGTCTGCTCGATGTCCTGCGGGTACAGGTTGTGACCGCGAACGATCAGCATGTCTTTCAGGCGACCGGTGATGAACAGCTCGCCGTTGCGCATGAAACCCAGGTCGCCGGTGCGCAGCCAGGTTTTGCCGTCGTGTTGAACGAAGGTCTTGGCGCTGGCCTCGGGGTTGCGCCAGTAGCCATGGGCGATGCTCGGCCCGGTGGCCCAGACTTCGCCGACCGCGTTGTCGGCCAGTTCGGTCAGCGCCAATGGGTCGATAATCAGCACCGCGTGATCCGGCTGGCTGATGCCGCAACTCATGATCGCGCTGCCTTCACCCGCTTCGGCACGGTTTTGCGCCAACGCCTGATCATCCACGCGCAGGTTGCCGATGCCTTGACCACGGGGTGTACCGGCGACGAACAACGTGGCCTCGGCCAAGCCGTAAGACGCCATGAAACTGTCCGGGGTGAAACCGCAAGTCGCGAACTTCTCGGCGAAACGATCGAGAGTGTCGAGGCGAATCGGTTCGGAACCGGAATACGCCACGCGCCAGCCGCTGAGGTCGAGGCGTTCCAGCGCCGATTCACTGACACGTTCGCTGCACAGACGGTAGGCAAAATCCGGCCCACCGCTGATGGTGCCACCGTACTCGCTGATCGCTTCGAGCCAGCGCAGCGGCCGACCGAGGAAGTACGCCGGCGACATCAACACGCACGGCACGCCGCTGAAAATCGGCTGCAACAGACCGCCGATCAAACCCATGTCGTGGTACAGCGGCAGCCAGCTGACGATCACGTCGTCAGGGTTCAGGTCGATGCCGAAACCGTGGCGAATGAGCAACTCATTGACGACCAGGTTGCCATGGCTGACTTGCACGCCTTTCGGCAGCGCGGTGGAGCCCGAGGTGTATTGCAGGAAGGCAATGTGGTCGCCTTCGAGATTCGGTTCAGTCCACTTCGCGGCCAGTGCACCGTCGAGGGTGTCGACGCACAGCAGCGGCGGCGCGCCTTCGATTTGCAGCAACGCATCGCGCAGGCCGGCGCTGGTCAGCAGCAGGCGCGGTTCGGCGTCGCTGATGATCGACAACAGGCGTTCCTGATGATGACGCTTGGCCGACTCCGGCGGATAAGCCGGCACCGCGATCACGCCCGCATACAGGCAACCAAAAAACGCCGCGACGTAGTCCGGACCGCTGGGAAACAGCAGCACCGCGCGATCACCAAAGTCAGTTTCGGCCTGCAACGCGCCGGCAATGGTGCGCGCCCGCAGATCCAGTTCGCGATAACTGAGCACCACCGTCTGATCCGGGGTTTCGGCGAGAAAACGCAAGGCCACCCGATCCGGCGTCAGGGCCGCGCGGCGCTGAAGGGCTTGGACCAGTGTGCCAGGTATTTTGAACGCGTCGGTCATGAGGTTTCCTGCCTGAATTCGGCTTGCAAGTGGAATCGGTTTTCTGCTTTCACGCCCCATCAGGGGCATGCAGGACGCGGTCTTCGCCGACCACGCGAGGCATTGGGAATGCTGTTTTGGTCGGGGCTTGCGCCCGGAGCCATTCACCAATGAGAACGGATGACGTCTTGAAATAATTAGTCGGCAGGCTTGATCGCCAACGGGGGCTGAGTGCGGCAGCGTGTCGCAGTTCTCACTGCGAACCTTAGAGAAGGATTAGTTCTCTTTCTCAATTGACAATCATTATCATTCAGAATAATTTGTCGCTCGATGTGTAGGACGGCTCCGATATACCCGTCGTCCCACGACCCCATTTGCAGCAAGGTGATTTCCATGACGGAACAAGTATCCACAAGCAGGTGCGATTCACCGCTACTTCAGGCATTCGTGGACAATCGACTGATTCTGGTCAAGATTGCCGCCCGTATTACCGGCTGCCGCTCACGTGCCGAAGATGTGGTTCAGGATGCGTTCTTCCGCCTGCAATCGGCGCCGCAGATCACCTCCTCGATCAAGGCTCAGCTCAGTTACCTGTTCCAGATCGTGCGTAACCTGGCGATCGACCACTACCGCAAACAGGCGCTGGAGCAGAAGTATTCGGGGCCTGAAGAAGAAGGGCTGAACGTGGTGATTCAAGGCGCTTCGCCGGAAACCTCGCACATCAATTTTTCGACCCTGGAAAACATCGCCGACGCGCTGACGGAGCTGCCGAGCCGCACCCGCTACGCCTTCGAGATGTACCGCCTGCACGGCGTGCCGCAAAAGGACATCGCCAAGGAACTGGGTGTTTCGCCGACCCTGGTGAACTTCATGATTCGCGACGCGCTGGTGCATTGCCGCAAGGTGTCGGGCAGTCGCGCAGATACTTTCTCCCGCCGCTAAAAGCTTCGCGGGCAAGCCTCGCTCCTACAGGTCCGTGTCGCTCGCCAAAACGACACTAACCTGTAGGAGCGAGGCTTGCCCGCGAAGGCGGACTCAAGACCGCTACGAATCTTGAACCCTACTAATCACGCCAACCCACACTGCTCAAAAAACCGCTCCCGCCCCAACACCATCAACGCCGCGCGCTTGTGCGGGAAGTCGAACTCCTTCTCGCAATAAAACCGCTGCCCCTGCATATACCCGATCATCTTCGCGTTGTCGGCTCGCGGCTCTGCAACCACCCGCTGGGTACGCGGATCATCGAGAAACAGATAATGCGTCAACGCCGATAACCAGCTCGCCACCTTGTGCGGACCGCGATGGTTTTCTTCGCCGACCAGCATGTGAATGCCACGGTCGTAATCATCGACATCGTAGAACGGCGCAATGCGGTCTTCCTTGGCCCAGTAGGCTTCGAAATAAGCAAACGGCTGATCATCGAAACAGCCGATCAACGTCACAGTGTGGGGATCGGCGTCGAGTTTGCCCAGGTATTCGCGATGCTGTTCAAGGCTGCCCTCTTCCTGCCAGAAACTCGCCACCCGCGCACTGTTCTGCCAGCGATTGAACCGCGCCAGATCCAGGTCGATGTCCAGCGTACGCAGGGAAATCCACGCCCCCAGCCGCGCATCGAAACGTCGATAGACTTCACCGCGCGGTTTCACCGGGCGCAATGGATGACGCTTGCCAGCGCTGATCACCATTTGCTGCGGGTAGCTGCTGGTCAGCGACGTCCCCAGCCAAGGCTGCGGCAACTGCCAGAACAGTGTGCGCTCGCAGCGATACTGGCCGGCGAGTTCGGTCGACACCAGCAACCCGCTGAGCAAGGCTTCGGCGGGAGCGTCATCGAGGTGCCAGGTCAGGCGCTGGCAAGCCGGGTCACGGGCAAACAGCCAATAACCGGCGGCCCACACGGCCTGAGTGTCGACGCGAGCCTCGACATGCACGTGCAACTCGGGCTCACGCGTCAGCCGCAAGGTAATTAGCGATTGCGCGTCCAGGCTCAGGCTCAGGCGGTTTTCGGTTTCATCCGCGACAAGGCGGTTGCCTGTCGGCAAAGCCACGGCAGTCAGGTCATTCAGATTGGGCATGGGTCGGGCTCACGATCATCGACAGTTCACTTAGGAACGTGAGCCAGGCTTGGAAATTTAGCGATGACTGTCGTAAACCTCAGAGTGACGTAAGCCAGATTTTGCTAATGATGTAGTCGTTCCCTACACCAGTGGCGATATGACTGACGATCTCCAAGTCCATTTGCGACGAGTCCGCCGTAAACGAACCCTCCAAGCGGTTTACCGCTGATGTAATCTCAGTGGGTGGGACAATGACACCAGCACTGGATTCAAGTGAGAGCACTGGAACTGCATAACGGTTTATCCAACGGCGCACGTCAATCCCAAAGGTATACACGCGCCCCACCTCTAAATCCTGGAAGCTCTTGCTTAACAGAACGCCTGAAGATCGACTGGTGAACGTGTTGCTGAATAATGCATAGCCATTCCCATCTTGCCTGACAGTGAGATCTCGAGGGTCAGCCGCAGCCTCTCCCCTCATCCAGCCGTTCCAGTTATCTGTCCCGTCCTTCGCACTGAACGTTGTTACATCTTCGTAGCGCAACACAATCTCAAGACTCAGTGGCGGAAACAAATCCGGGCAACCACATTCGCCGTTCTCCAGCGGCACCTGAAAAACAAACATGAGGTGACTGCGGTCAAGCAGGCCTTGAAAATGCTCCCAACTAATGTCTCGAGACCAACCTTTCACATATTCGTCTTGGGTTACAGGCTCCTTATCTACGATGAGCTGCATCATTGTCGAGCCATCCCGATTGTACCCACAGATATGCAAAGTAGTCGGTTGGCCAACCTCAATAGTCCGCCAACGGGCAACATCAACAGTGATACCGGACTCTCCATCCGGCGTCGGCACAGTCAGAAACTTGCCGACAGCTTGCTTCACCAACGGAGTTGGAAGACGCGGGAGTAAATTCGATTCGTTATTTGACATTGCAGATGCCTTTTCGTAATGAGGCTTTCCCCCATTAAAGGGTTCAGCACCGGAAAGTCATCTAACCGCAAGGCAATGAGAGCGACTACTGTCACATTTGACAGTTTGCTCCTCGAAAAAAGGAATTTACGACGTATGGGCGCCTGCTACTTTCCAGGGGGTTGAAGCCTTATCGTCAATCCTGGGGAACTGGCACGATGGCGATCTTGTAAGGATCGAAAATCCTCAGCATCTGGCCGTTGTCCCGCAACCCTTGCAGCAACTTGCCGAAGGCAACGCCACTGATGGGCGCCGTCGGACGGAGAATGGCGTAATGGTGATAGACCTGATCGATACGCTCGGACACCAGCAACTGATCGGCGACCTTCTCGTTACGCAGCAGGTAATCGCTCAGGTAGGAGCGCGTCACCAGGGCAATGTCGGCGCGCCCGCGCAGCACCATCAGCAGGTTGCTGTCATGGGAATAGGTCAGCGTGGCGTTGTAGTTTTGCGCGAGGACTTTGGGGTCGGCATTGAAGTTGGCGAATTCGTAGTGATAGCCACTGAACAGCGCCAGACGCTTGCCGGCAAGATCGGCGAAATAGTTCTGCTGACGATTGGGAATCCGTTGCGCGACAAAAATCTCGGCATCTTCCAGGCCCATGTCGACGCTGACGTGGGGAATGTCCTTCCAGCCCCAGTTCGGGTTCTCGAAGATGGCCATGTCCACCCGGCTCTGCTTGAAGTCACCGAAGCGTCGCGGAATGGATGTCGGCACGAGCACAAACTGGTAGTCGGTTTGCAGGGCATTGAGCGCCTCGACCAACTGCGGCAGCAGGCCAGTGTCGGCACCGGATTCAGGGCGTACGGTGTAGGGCGGAAAATGCGCGGCACCGACCCGCACCAGTTGCGCCGCCGGAGACGGTAATACCCAAAGCGCTGCAAGTGCCGCCAGAAAAAGCCGCGAGGCCGTCCGAATTGGCGAAGACATCAAAACAACCCACTCCCCAAAAAAGTACGCATCAATTCATTCAAGCTAGGCGGTTTCGGCCACTTAGCCAGTTTCCTGCGGTTCCGGGCAACACTATTGTTTTTCTTCGAGTACCAGAATCAACGCCTCATCGGCCAATTGATCGAGGTTCACGCTGCCATCCGGGCGATACCAGGTCGTGGTCCAGGACAGCGCACCGGTCAGAAAACGCCGAGTGATGAACACGTCCCCGCGAATGAATCCCGCGTCCTTGGCCTCCCCCAGCACCTGCAGCCAGAGGTCTTCATAGATGTCGCGCAACGCCAACACCTTCGCTTGCCCGTCCTCGGACAGCGAACGCCATTCGTACACCAACACCGCCATGGCCTCGCCGCTGCCGCCCATGATCGACTGCAACTCACAGCGAATCAGCGCCAGTACCCGTTCGCGCACGTTTTCAGCTTCGGCGATCGCCGCACGCATCAACGCGGTGTTGTAGCGAATGGTTTCCTCCATCACAGCCCGCAGGATCTCGTCCTTGCTTTTGAAGTGATGAAAAATGCTGCCCGACTGAATGCCCACCGCGCCGGCCAGATCACGCACGGTGGTGCGCTCATAGCCTTTGTTGCGGAACAGATGAGCCGCCACTTGCAGCAGTTTGCCACGGGCGCTGTCCGGGTCGGTCAACTGGCCGTTGTCGACCAATTCGCGCATTACCCTCAGGGCTTTTTGCTCGTCCACCCGTTCTCTCCTACAGTCGTACTCACCGCTAAAACAGCGGGGTTGCGCGGGCAATTTAAGCTGACGAAGGCAACCAAGCAAGCGCTCGGGCAGAAGATATTTAAGTCGTTTACAAACCAAGCGCTTGCTTGGTAGTCTCGATACACGTCTGAGGGAGGTGGCTATGGAAAGGGCTGTGCCTGAAACTGTTCGCATCGGTTGCGCCAGCGCCTTCTGGGGCGACACCTCGACCGCCGCCGCGCAACTGGTGGAAGGCGGACGCCTGGATTACCTGGTGTTCGATTATCTGGCCGAGATCACGATGTCGATCATGGCCGGTGCGCGGATGAAAGACCCCCGGGCCGGCTACGCCAGCGACTTCATCGAAGTGCTCAGCCCGCTGCTCACGCAGCTCGCCGCACAGAACATCCGCGTCATCAGCAACGCCGGCGGCGTCAACCCGCAGGCCTGCGCCGCTGCCCTGCAAGCGGCCTGCGACAAGGCCGGCGTGGCGCTGAAAATCGCCGTGTTGCTGGGTGATGACCTGCAACCGCAGTTCAAACACTTGAGCACCCGCGGCCTTCACGAAATGTTCAGCGGCGCGCCCTTGCCGCCGATGTGCGTCTCCACCAACGCCTACCTCGGTGCGCCCGGCATCGTCGAAGCCTTGCGCCTGGGCGCGGACATCGTCATTACCGGGCGCGTGGTCGACAGCGCAGTGGTCAGCGCTGCACTGGTGCATGAATTCGGCTGGTCCTGGCACGACTACGACAAACTCGCGCAAGCCGCACTCGCCGGTCACATCATCGAATGCGGCGCCCAGTGCACCGGCGGCAACTTCACCGATTGGCGCGACGTGCCCGACTACGAACACATCGGTTTCCCCATCGTCGAAGTCAGCGCCGACAGCCAGTTCATCGTCAGCAAACCCGAAGGCTCCGGCGGTCTCGTCACGCCACTCACGGTCGGCGAGCAGATGCTCTATGAAATCGGCGACCCGCAGGCCTATCTGCTGCCCGATGTGATTTGCGATTTCACCCAGGTCAAACTTCAGCAACAAGGCAAGAACGCAGTTCAGGTACACGGCGCCAAAGGCTTGCCGCCCACCGATCAGTACAAGGTCAGCGCGACGTATCCGGACGGTTTCCGCTGCACCGCCAGTTGCCTGATCGCCGGGATCGATGCGGTGGACAAGGCGCGGCGTGTCAGCGAAGCGATCATCAACAAGACCTCGGAAATCTTCAGCCAGCGCGGTTGGGCGCCCTACAGCGAGGTCAATATTGAACTGCTCGGCAGCGAGGCCACGTACGGTCCCCATGGCCAGCGTCGCGACAGCCGCGAAGTGGTGATCAAACTCGCCGTGCGCCATCCGGACAAACAGGCGCTGATCGTGTTCTCCCGGGAAATCGCCCAGGCCGCCACCGGCATGGCGCCGGGGTTGACCGGCATCGTCGGCGGACGGCCGACGGTGTATCCGCTGATCCGGCTGTTCTCGTTCCTCATCGACAAATCCGCCTGCACGCTGGACATTGATCTCAATGGTCAACGTCATCCGTGCGCCCTGCCCGCCCTCGACGCGCTCACCACCGCGAACCTGCCGGTGCCGTACGACCCACCGAAACCCACCGGTCGCGCCGATGCCAGCGTGGCGCTGATCAAGCTCGCGGTCGCACGCTCGGGTGACAAGGGCAATCACAGCAACATCGGCGTCATGGCGCGCGAGCCGGAGTACCTGCCGTGGATCGCCGAAGCCCTGACCCCGGAAGTGATGGTCGACTGGATGAGTCATGTGCTCGACCCGGTTCACGGGCGCGTCGAGCGCTGGTACCTGCCCGCGACCCACAGCCTGAATTTCTTGCTGGAAAACGCCCTTGGCGGCGGAGGCGTCGCCAGTCTGCGGATCGATCCGCAAGGCAAAGCCTTCGCCCAACAACTGCTGGACATCCAGATTCCGGTGCCGCAGCGCATCGCCGACCAGGTCAACTAGAGGATTGCCGCCGTGGCCTACGATTCGATTTTCAAAGCTGATCTGTTTGCCGGCCAAAACATCATCGTCACCGGTGGCGGCAGCGGCATCGGTCGCTGCACCGCCCATGAACTGGCGGCCCTCGGCGCCCATGTGCTGTTGATCGGGCGCAATGCCGACAAACTGAAATCCGTGGTTGCCGAGATTACCGAGGATGGCGGCAAGGCCGATTGGCAGACCTGCGATATTCGCGACGAAGAAGCGGTCAAGCATCTGGTCAGCGAACTGATCCGCAAGCACGGTCCGATCCATGGACTGGTCAACAATGCCGGCGGCCAATTTCCCTCACCACTGGCCTCGATCAACCAGAAGGGTTTCGAAACCGTGATGCGCACCAACCTGGTGGGCGGTTTCCTGATGGCGCGCGAAGTCTTCAACCAGTCCATGAGCCAACACGGCGGCGCCATCGTCAACATGCTCGCCGACATGTGGAACGGCATGCCCGGCATGGGCCACTCGGGCGCGGCGCGCTCAGGCATGGACAACCTGACCAAGACCGCTGCGTTCGAATGGGGTTACGCCGGGGTGCGGGTCAATGCAGTGGCGCCGGGCTGGATCGCCTCCAGCGGCATGGACACTTACGAAGGTGCGTTCAAAGCGGTGATTCCGACCTTGCGCGAGCACGTGCCGCTGAAACGCATCGGCACCGAATCGGAAGTCAGCGCCGCGATCGTCTTCCTGCTCAGTCCGGCCGCAGCGTTTGTCAGTGGCAGCACCTTGCGTATCGACGGCGCCGCCAGCCTTGGCGGTCGGGCGTGGCCGATCCACAAGGCCAAGATCAGTGAGTCGTACAACGGGTTCCACCGCGCGTATTTGCCGGACGTGCTCAAGGACAAGGAATAAGTCATGCCGGTGATTCAGTCGCAAGTCGACCCGTTCAGCGACCAGTTTGCCCAGAACCGTGCAGCGATGCTGGCCGGGATCGAGCAAGTCCGTCAGCTCGAACAGAACCTGCTGAACAAAGCGGCCGAAGCCAAACCCAGGTTCGACAAGCGCGGGCAATTGCTGCCCCGCGAACGCCTCAATCTTCTGCTCGACCCCGGTGCGCCGTTCCTCGAACTGGCGAGCCTGGCCGGCTACAAATTGCATGACGACAAGGACGGCAGTTCGGCCGGCGGCGGTTTGATCGCCGGGATCGGTTACGTGTCCGGTGTGCGGGTTCTGGTCGTGGCGAACAACAGCGCGATCAAGGGCGGGACGATTTCCCCCAGCGGTTTGAAAAAGTCCCTGCGCCTGCAACAGATCGCCATGGAGAACAAACTGCCGGTGATCACCCTCGCCGAAAGCGGTGGCGCCAACCTCAATTACGCAGCGGAGATTTTCGTCGAAGGCGCGCGCAGTTTTGCCAATCAGGCGCGGATGTCGGCCATGGGGTTGCCGCAGATCACCGTGGTCCACGGCTCGGCCACGGCGGGCGGCGCTTATCAGCCAGGGCTCTCGGATTACACGGTAGTGGTGCGTGGCAAAGCCAAACTGTTTCTCGCCGGCCCACCGTTACTGAAAGCCGCGACCGGAGAAGTGGCGACCGACGAAGAACTGGGCGGTGCCGAGATGCACGCGCAAACCGCTGGCACCGCTGAATACCTGGCCGAGAACGATGCCGATGGCGTGCGCCTGGTGCGCGAGATTGTCAGCCTGTTGTCATGGAACGAGCAGCTGCAATGGTTGCCCGAACGGCAGTGGAAAGAACCCCTCTACCCTATCGACGAGCTGCTGGGACTGATCCCGGACGATCCGAAAAAGCCCTACGACGTGCGCGAAATCATTGCGCGGATCGCCGACGGCTCGAACTTCCTTGAGTTCAAGGGTGAATTCGATCAGCAAACCATTTGCGGCCATTTGCACATTCAGGGGCGCGCCTGCGGATTCATCGGCAACAACGGCCCGATCACCCCCAAAGGGGCGAGTAAAGCCGCGCAGTTCATCCAGCTCTGCGATCAGAGCCAGACGCCGCTGCTGTTCTTTCACAACACCACCGGGTTCATGGTCGGCACCGAGTCGGAACAGCAAGGCGTGATCAAGCACGGCGCGAAGATGATTCAGGCGGTGGCCAACGCCCGCATACCGAAACTGACCATCGTCGTCGGCGGTTCCTATGGCGCCGGCAACTACGCCATGTGCGGTCGCGGCCTCGACCCGCGCTTCATCTTCGCCTGGCCCAACAGCCGCACGGCGGTGATGGGCGGCGCGCAGGCCGGCAAGGTGCTGCGCATCGTCACCGAAGCCAAACAACTCAAGGACGGCCTGGTGCCCGACCCGAAAATGCTCGACATGCTGGAGCAGGTCACCGCACAGAAACTCGACAGCCAGTCCACCGCGCTTTATGGCAGCGCCAGTCTGTGGGACGACGGGCTCATCGATCCGCGGGACACCCGGACCCTGCTCGGTTACTTGCTGGACATCTGTCATGAGGCCGATGTGCGGCCGCTGCAAACCAACAGTTTTGGCGTAGCCCGGTTCTGAACCGGCCAGAGGAGAACAATAAAAATGATCTTCACCCAGGAACACGAAGCACTGCGCCGCACCGTTCGCCAATTCGTCGAAAACGAGATCAACCCGCACGTCGAGGCATGGGAAAAGGCCGGGCGCTTTCCCATCCACGAAATCTTCCGCAAGGCCGGTGACCTGGGCCTGCTGGGAATTTCCAAACCGGAGAAATTCGGCGGCATGGGGCTCGACTACAGCTATTCGATTGTCGCCGCCGAGGAGTTCGGCACCATTCATTGCGGCGGCATTCCGATGTCCATCGGTGTGCAGACCGACATGTGCACTCCAGCGCTGGCGCGCTTCGGTTCCGATGAACTGCGTGAAGAGTTTCTGCGCCCTGCCATTACCGGCGAACAGGTCGGTTGCATCGGCGTTTCCGAAGTCGGCGCCGGTTCCGACGTGGCCGGGTTGAAAACCACCGCCCGCAAGGACGGCGACGACTACGTGATCAACGGCAGCAAGATGTGGATCACCAACTCGCCAAGCGCCGATTTCATTTGTCTGCTGGCCAATACCTCGGACGACAAACCGCACATCAACAAGTCGCTGATCATGGTGCCGATGAACACGCCGGGGATCAGCCTCAGTTCGCACCTGGACAAGCTCGGCATGCGCAGCTCGGAAACCGCCCAGGTGTTTTTCGACAACGTGCGCGTGCCGCAACGCAACCGCATCGGCCATGAAGGCGCGGGCTTCATGATGCAAATGCTGCAGTTTCAGGAAGAACGCCTGTTCGGCGCGGCGAACATGATCAAGGGCCTGGAATACTGCATCGACAGCACCATCGAGTATTGCAAGGAACGTAAAACCTTCGGCAATGCGCTGATCGACAATCAGGTCATCCACTTTCGCCTCGCCGAACTGCAAACCGAAATCGAATGCCTGCGGGCGCTGGTCTATCAGGCCACCGAGCAGTACATCAAAGGTCAGGACGTCACGCGTCTGGCGTCGATGGCCAAACTCAAGGCCGGGCGACTGGGCCGCGAAGTCAGCGACAGTTGCCTGCAATATTGGGGCGGCATGGGCTTCATGTGGGACAACCCCGTGGCCCGCGCCTACCGCGATGTGCGGCTGGTGTCGATTGGCGGCGGCGCCGACGAAATCATGCTGGGGATCATCTGCAAACTCATGGGCATCCTGCCGGGGAAAAAGAAATGAGCACCCTGCCGGATTGCCAGACGTTATTGCTCGAACCGCATAACGGCGTGCTGCATATCACCCTCAACCGCCCGGAAAGCCGAAACGCCATGAGCCTGCAAATGGTCGCCGAACTGCGCGCGGTGCTGTTGGCCGTGCGCGATGACCGTGCGATTCGGGCCTTGGTGATCGGCGGTGCCGGTGGACATTTCTGTGCCGGTGGCGACATCAAGGACATGGCCAACGCCCGTGCTCAAGGCGCGAACGCCTACCGTGATCTGAACCGTGCGTTCGGCGCGCTGCTGCAAGAGGTGCAACACGCACCGCAAGTGGTGATCACCGTGCTGCAAGGCGCAGTGCTTGGCGGCGGTTTGGGCCTGGCCTGCGTCAGCGATGTCGCCCTGGCGGATCATCAGGCGCAATTCGGGTTGCCGGAAACCAGCCTCGGCGTGCTGCCCGCGCAGATCGCGCCGTTTGTGGTCCAGCGCATCGGCTTGACTCAGGCCCGGCGCCTGGCGCTGACGGCGGCGCGGTTCGATGGCAACCAGGCGCGGCGCATGGGGCTGGTGCATTTTGTCGAGCATGACGCGCAAGCCTTGGCCGAGCGTCTCGGTGAAATTCTGGCGCACTTACTGTGCTGCGCGCCGGGGGCCAATGCGACGACCAAAAAACTGTTGCTGGCGAGTGCCGGGCAACCGTCGGATGCGTTGCTGGATGAAGCGGCCGAGTGGTTCAGCGAAGCGGTGATCGGAGCGGAAGGAGTCGAGGGCACGATGGCCTTCGTGCAGAAGCGTAAACCGGGGTGGGCGCCTTAAAAGCTTCGCGGGCAAGCCTCGCTCCTACAAGGTTTTTGGTGCCCCCTGTAGGAGCGAGGCTTGCCCGCGAAGAGGCCATCACTTCCACCGCAAATACGAAGGGAATATCCCAATGCCCGCCCTGAAAAAAATCCTGATCGCCAACCGCGGTGAAATCGCCTGCCGCATCCAGCGCACGGCCCAATCCTTGGGCTACCGCACCGTCGCCGTGTTCAGCGACGCAGATGCGGATGCCTTGCACGTACAAATCGCCGACGAAGCCGTCAACATCGGCCCGGCCCCGGTCCAGCAGTCGTACCTGAATATCCCGGCCATCCTCGACGCCGCCCGCCGCACCGGTGCCGATTCAATCCACCCCGGCTACGGCTTCCTCTCGGAAAATGCCGAATTCGCCCGCGCCTGCCAGCACGCCGGCCTCACTTTCATCGGCCCCAGCCCTGAAGCCATCGAACTGATGGGCAGCAAACGCCTGTCGAAACTCGCCATGCTCGACGCCGGTGTGCCCTGCATCAAAGGCTATCAAGGCACCGGGCAGGACGACGCGACCCTGAGCCGCGAAGCCGAACGCATCGGCTTTCCGCTGATGATCAAGGCCAGTGCCGGCGGTGGCGGGCGCGGCATGCGCCTGGTGCACGATGCAGGGGATTTGCTCGCACAGATTCGCACCGCGCGCTCCGAGGCATTGAACGGGTTTGGCAGCGACGAACTGATCCTCGAACAAGCGCTGATCGATCCGCGTCACGTTGAGGTTCAGCTGTTCGGCGACCAACACGGCAACCTGATCTACCTCGGCGAACGCGACTGTTCGATCCAGCGCCGCCATCAGAAAGTCATCGAAGAAGCACCCTGCCCGGTCATGACCGCCGAACTGCGCCAGGCCATGGGTGAAGCGGCGCTCAAGGCCGGTCGCGCGGTGAACTATGTGGGCGCTGGCACTGTGGAGTTTCTGCTGGACGCGCACGGGCAGTTCTACTTTCTGGAAATGAACACGCGGTTGCAGGTGGAACACCCGGTGACTGAATTGATCACCGGCCTCGATCTGGTGGCCTGGCAGTTGCACGTCGCCGAAGGACTACCGCTGCCATTGCGCCAGGAACAGGTGCAACTCAACGGCCACGCCATGGAAGTGCGGCTGTATGCCGAAGACCCGACCCAAGGGTTCCTCCCACAGACCGGGCGCATCACCACCTGGGAACCGGCCTTGCAGAGTGGAGCGCGGATCGACCATGGGTTGATCGAAGGTCAACACGTCAGCCCGTTCTATGACCCGATGCTGGGCAAGATCATCGCCCACGGCGCTACCCGTGAAGAAGCCCGGCGCAAGTTGCTGCGCGCGGTGCAAGACAGTGTGCTGCTGGGCTTGCCGAGCAATCAGCGCTTGCTTGCCAGCCTGCTGGAACATCCACGCTTCATCAGTGGCGAGTTCAGCACCGGGTTCATCCCGACACATTTCGCCGACCATCCTTGTTTGCATCCGCATAACCCGAGTGCTGAAGAACTGGCGATTGCGGCGGCGCTGTTTTATCAGGCTTCGGCGCAGGCTCATCCCGCCCCGCTCGCCGGCTGGCGCAACAACGCCAGTGTGCCGCTGCACTATCGCATCGGCCTGGAGGATCGGGACTGGCCGGTGCAGTTGAACGCGGTACCAGGTGAACCGTACCGGATTGAAGTCGCCGCACAGGCCTTCGAACTGAACGTCATCCAGTGCGACGGACGCTGGGCCACCCTGGACATCAACGGCATCCGCCAGCGCCATGCCTATCGTCTGGAGGCCGGACAACTCTGGCTGTTCACCCGCCCCGGCAGCCTGCGCCTGGAGGATCGCACGCAAGCGCTGGCCAGCGGCCAGGCCAGCGTCAGCTCCGGCACGCTCAAGGCGCCGATGGACGGCGCGATCGTCGACGTGCTAGTCGCACAAGGCAGCCTGGTCAGTAAAGGCCAACTGCTGGTGGTGCTGGAAGCAATGAAAATGGAGCATCCGCTCAAGTCCGGCATCGACGGCGTGCTCAAACGCTTGCAGGTCAAGGTCGGCGATCAGGTAAAAAATCGTCAGATTTTGTTGGAGGTCGAATAAGCCGCTAGGCGGATCCGTCGGGTTTGGCTACGCTCAAGCCCTATCAGGATGCGGATACCGGGAACCCTTCAATGCCTCACTGGCTGGTGATCGATCTGGAAGCCACCACCGATGAAGGTGGCTGGCCAGTTACGGAAATGGAAATCATCGAAATCGGCGCCACGCTGGTGGACCGCCAAGGGCGTGAGCAGGACCATTTCCAGCGCTTCGTGCGACCGCTGCGACGGCCCCTGCTCACGCCGTTTTGTCGCGAGTTGACCCGCATCACCCAGGCGAATATCGACAGCGCACAGGCGCTGACCGAGGTCTGGCCGGTCTTCGAGCGCTGGCTCGGCCAACATCATTCACGGCTGGAAGGCTGGGCCAGTTGGGGCGATTACGATCGCAGGCAACTGCTCCAGGAGTGGGAGCGCTTGCAACTCGACAGCCAACTGAGTCGCGTGCCGCACATGAACCTCAAGCAGCGCTTTGCCAAGGCCCGACGGCTGGAACGCCCGCTGGGACTCAACGGCGCCCTGCAACTGGCCGGCATGCAGTTCACCGGCCAGCAGCACCGGGCACTGGAAGATGCGCGCAATACAGCGCGTCTGTTACCGCTGATTCTCCCGCTCTAGAAAGGTGACGGCGCCAAGGGCCTTGTGCATACTGGCCGGCCCTTTTTAGCCCTTTTCGAGGAATCGCCCATGTTTAAAGTCAACGAGTACTTCGACGGCACCGTCAAGTCGATCGCCTTTGGCACCGCTGAAGGTCCGGCGACCATTGGCGTCATGGCTCCGGGCGAATACGAATTCGGCACCAGCCAGCGTGAAATCATGCACGTGGTGACCGGCGCCCTGACCGTCAAACTGCCAGACAGCACCAACTGGGAAACCTTCGCCGCCGGCAGCCAGTTCAACGTGCCAGCCAACAGCAAATTCCAGCTGAAAGTGGCCGTCGACACCGCTTACCTGTGCGAATACCGCGGCTAAAACCCCGGGTTTTCACAGCGCAAAAAAATGCCCGTGTCCTTGGACACGGGCATTTTTCATTCAGGGTCGCTTATTCCAGGATCGTGACCGGCATACCGACTTCGAGCTGGCCATTACCGTCATTGACCAGATTCTGGCCAAACATCGCACCGTCTTCCTGGGCACGATACTTCTGCAAGGTCGCGAGCGGTTCACGATCATCGCTGCGTTCGCCTGTCTGCGGATCGATGGTGGTCAGAATGCAGCGCGAACACGGCTTGACCACACGAAACTCGACATCGCCGATACGGATACGCTTCCAGCCGTCCTCGGCATACGCCTCGCTGCCCTCGATCACCAGATTCGGTCGAAAACGCAGCATCTCCAACGAACGCCCGACCTTTTGCGACAGATCCTCAAGGGACGCCTGCCCGATCAGCAGCAACGGGAAGCCATCGGCGAAGGCCACCTGATCGTCGTCCTTGCCATAACCGGCCTGTGTGGTCCGAGCGCGATCAACCGGCACCTGCACCAGGCGAGTCGGCTTGCCAATGAATCTGCTGACCCAGGCCCCCGCCTCGTCACCGGCATCAGGCACACGCAAGGTGTCGCGCCAGATGGTCACGCCACGCAGCTCAGCGTCGTTGGCAGGCAAGGCAATATCGATCGGCGTGTGGCCGGGAGCGCTGAGGGTCAAACCGCCCTGGGCATTCCACAACGCCGACAGCTGACTCATCTGCGCCACCGCACGCTGGGTCAGGAAGCGCCCGCTGGCCTCGTCCACCAGCATCCAGCGTCGATCCCCGTCCAGCCCCAGTTTGTCGAGACTGACCTGTTGCAGGATCTCGCCCTTGCCGGATTTCAACGGATAACGATAAAGCGCGCTCAGACGCAGCATGACCAGCTCCCTGGAGGACAAAAATGCCACCCTATACGAGCTTGCTCATTGAATCAAAGACTGTGAACTGAACACTGCATACCCTGTGGGAGCGGGCTTGCTCGCGAAGGCGGTGTGACAGTCGACATAAATGTTGAATGTTAAACCGCCTTCGCG